>JAKLLM010000084.1 GCA_023150125.1 Zoogloea sp. | reverse complement strand
AGACCGCCAAGCTGATCGGCTTGCCCTATCCGGGCGGGCCCGTGCTGGCGAAGCTGGCCCTCGACGGAACCCCCGGGCGCTTCAAGCTGCCGCGCCCGATGCTGCACAGCAAGGATTTCGATTTCAGTTTCAGCGGGCTCAAGACGGCAGTCCTAACCACGGCGACGGCGGAAGGCTTTGCGCCGGAAGATCGGGCCGACCTGGCCGCCGAATTCCAGGCTGCGGCGGTGGAGGTGCTGGTTGCCAAGGCAATGGCGGCGCTCCGCCACTGTGGGCTGCGGCAGTTGGTGGTTGCCGGCGGGGTGGGGGCCAACCTGGCCCTGCGCGCCGCGCTCGACGCGGCGGCGGCCAGGCGCAAGGCTCGCGTGTTCTACCCCGAGCTCGAACTGTGCACCGACAATGGCGCGATGATCGCCTTTGCAGGGGCCATGCGTCTGATGGCCGGTGAGCAGGTGGATGCCTCCGACGGTCGCTTTGCGGTGCGGCCGCGCTGGAGCCTGCAGGAGATCAAGCCGCCACGCGCGGCGGCCTGAGGCGAATCAAAGGGCTCCGGAGGCCGGTCAGGCGCTGGAGCCCTTTTTCTTGCTTCCGATGCGGCTTTCCTGGCCGGCAACGAGGCGCTTGATGTTGTCCTTGTGGCGCCAGATCAGCAGGGCCGACATGGCGCAGCATGCGAGGGTCCAGTAGGTGTCGAGCCCCAGCGCGAAGGCGAGGGCCGGTGCGGCGAGTGCCGCGCAGAGGGCGGCCAGGGATGAATAGCGCAGCGTGAAGGCGACCCCAAGCCAGACGCCCAGCGTTGCCAGGCCGAGCCAGCCGCTGGCGCCGATCAGCACGCCGGCGGCAGTGGCGACGCCCTTGCCGCCCTTGAAGCCCAGGAAGACCGGGAAAAGATGCCCGAGGAAGGCCAGCAGGCCGGCGGCCGGGGCGGCGATCGTGCCGAGCTCCAGGGTCGGTGCCAGATTGGCGGCGGCAAATACCGCGAGCCAGCCCTTGAAGGTATCTCCGACGAGGGTGAGGGCCGCGGCGAGCTTGTTGCCGCTGCGCAGCACATTGGTTGCGCCCGGATTGCCGGAGCCGTAGCTGCGGGGGTCGGCCATGCCGAAAAGACGGCTCACCACGACAGCGAAAGGCACGGAGCCGACCAGGTAGGCTGCGACAAGAAGAAGAGTGAGTTGCATCGTTTCGTGGAGTAGCGAGCTAGAATGAGCGCGATTTTAGCCGGGACGAGCAATGGATTTCATTTTTATCGAGGCGCTGCGGGTCAAGTCGCGCGTGGGCATCTATCCGCGGGAGCGGGTGGCCGAACAAACCCTGGAGTTGAATCTGACTTTCGGTGTCCCCGATGCGGCCGCCGAGCACGACGACATCGCCGACACCATCGATTACGCGCAGGTGATCTCGCGTATTCGGGAGGAGCTGGCTGTTCAGCAATTCAACCTGATCGAAACGCTCGGCGAGTTCATCGTAAAGCTGCTGTTCGATGAATTCGGTGCGCCGTGGGTGAAGCTGGCGATTGCCAAGATTGGCGTGATGAAGGATGTGCGGCGTGTGGGGGTGTTCATCCAGCGCGGCCGCAATGGGGTTCCTCCGCCCGATCACGCGCCGACTGCAGGCCTGCCCGGCTGAGACCGGGCAGCGCCTTGCGTGCTGCCATCGTCAGGCCGCGGTGACGGACGCGGCGTCGGCACGCAGATCGTCGAGGGACTTGCCCTGGGCGACCCAGTCGATGACCCACTGGGGCTTGCGGCCGTGGCCGGTCCAGCCGATGGAGGTGTTCTCCGGGTGGCGGAACTTGATGACCGAGGCGGCCTTGGCTTTCTTGGCCGGCTTGGCGGCGGCCGCCTTCTTGGCTGCGGGAGCGGCGGCAGGGGCTTTGTCGGCTTCCTGGCCGATCACTTCGTTGAGGCTCATGCCGTGTTCGGCGGCGAGCTTCTGCATGCGCTTCAGCAGGTCTTTCTTTGCGGTGTCGGAGCGGCGGCGGATTTCGGTTTCGACTTTCGTCTGGAGGCGGCGCAATTCCGCAACGGAAAGTGAGGAAAGATCCATGGTGAGAGTCCTTGATTAGCTGTTCTGGTGAAAGGTGCCGCGAGGGGTGAATAAACCCTATGCGCAGCATTTTATTAGCATTCTTATTTTGCCACCAATGTCCGGCGATTTGGAAAGTGTTTGCAAGTGTTTTCTGGCGGTTCACTCCAGCGCCACGTTGACCAGCTGGGGTTTGAGTATCCGCAGGATGTCATGGGGATGGACGCCGACGAGAAAGCCTCTCCTCCCGCCGTTGATGTAAATGAGGGGCAGGTCGACGATGCTCTGCTCCATGAATACGGGGAGGGCTTTCCGGGTGCCGAACGGTGAAGTGCCGCCGACCAGGTAGCCCGTATGGCGTTGCGCCACCGCCGGGTCGCAGGGGCTTATCTGCTTGTGGCCGGACTGCCTGGCGAGCTCCTTGGTGGAGACCTTGCGGTCGCCGTGCATGAGGACGATGAGAGGGTGGCGGCCTTCGTCTTCCATGACGAGCGTCTTCACCACCGAATGTTCATGGACATTCAATTCGCGCGCTGAGACTTTGGTGCCGCCGTGTTCCTCGTAGGCGTAGGGGTGGCTCGAGAAGGCGACCTGATGTTCGCGCAGGAAACGCGTGGCGGGAGTTTCCGGTGTATTGCCTGAAAAGCGTGACATGGTGGTTCCGGGGAGCAATGACTGTTTCGGAGGGGATTCGATCCGGGGCCTCAGATGGCGCCCTCATGCAGCAATAGCCAGCGCTTGGTGTCGATGAGAAAGCCCTCTGCGTGATGGGCAAAGCCGCCAATTCCGCTGGCCGATACGACCCGGTGGCAGGGGGTTACGATGGGAAACGGATTGTCCCCGCAGGCCTGGCCGACGGCGCGGGCGATGCTGCCGAGCGATTCGGCGAGCTGGCTATAGGTGCGTGTCTGGCCGCGGGGGATTGCACCTATCGCGGCCCAGGTGCGGCGCCGGAAGTGGCTTCCCCGGTCGGCGAGGGGCAGGTCGAATCGGTAGTCGGGGTCGGCCAGATAATGAGCCAATTGCCGAACGGCTTTTTCTGCGGGAATGCTGGATGCTTGCAGTGCCGCGGTGTTGCCGGGCAGGAATACGATTTCGTGGAGATGGTCGGCATCTGCGATGATGCCCAGCGCACCAAAGGGGGCCGGCAGGATGGCCGAAAAGCGTGGTACGCCCCGGGAGGCGTTCGGATATGGGGTGGGCGGTGCAGACATGAATGAATTCTGCGCCCGCCACCGCCCTGCGGCAAGGGAGGGCTTTTTCAGCCTTTTCCCAGAAGGGCTTTCTTCAGGTCCGCGTCGACGGGTTTTTCGCCGAGCCAGATGCGCAGCAGCGCTTGATAGAAGTCTTCTCCGGGAATGTCCTTTCCCCGCACTTCGTTACCGACGGAAAGTCGGGTGCCACTGCCGGGAAGCCATTCCAGCCTGATCTGGCTGCCGGCTGGCGTGGATTTGAGGGCGACGATGGTATTGCGGAAGTCGTCGATGCGGGGCTGTAGTCGGGCAAGTTCGGCCTCGGAGTGATTGCGCTTGAGGCCGTCCACCAGGGCGTCGGCGAATTCGCTGGCGCCGAGGTCGCGCAGGGTGGTGATCTGGATGCGCTTTGGCCCGCTGCTGCCCGTGATGGCCTCGGGGCTATTGGCGGCGCGGGGCAGGTAAAGGCCGATCGCGTAGATCTTGAGCATGAAGCGGGTGCGCAGGGCGGCGCCGTTCAGGACGAGCTCGCTGCCGGCCAGGCTGGTCTTGTCGTCGAAGCGTACGCCGGCTACTTCGGCCGCATTGGCGGGCAGCGCGATGGTGAGGGCGGCGGCGAGCAGGGCCGGCCGCAGCAGGTGGTGCAGGGTGGTGTGCATGGCTGTCTCCTTTGTGCGTTTGATGTGCAAACGCCCGTCCGTCGCCTTTGTATGCGATTTCGAACGGGCGTTTGAATCTTACCCGGGATGTTTTCCGGGTGGGAGACTTTTGCTACGTGTCAGCTGCGGACCTGGCCGTCGCCGAAGACGATCCATTTCTGGCTGGTTAGGCCTTCGAGGCCAACCGGGCCACGGGCGTGGATCTTGTCGGTGGAAATGCCGATCTCGGCGCCGAGGCCGTATTCGAAGCCGTCGGCGAAGCGGGTGGAGGCGTTGATCATCACCGAGGCGGAATCGACCTCGCGCAGGAAACGCATGGCGCGGGTGTAATTCTCGGAGACGATGGCTTCGGTGTGGCCGGACGAATAGCGGTTGATATGCCCGATGGCCGCGTCGAGGCCATCCACGACCTTGATCGCGATGATCGGGGCGAGGAACTCTTCGGACCAGTCGGATTCGGCGGCTTCCTTGATCTGGCTGTCGGTTATGCCGGCTTCGCGCAGGATGGCGAGCGATGCGGGGCAGGCGCGCATTTCGACGCCCTTGCCGGCGAGCAGGTGGCCGATGGCGGGCAGCTGGGCCTTCGCGACGGTGGCATCGACGAGCAGGGATTCGGTGGTGTTGCAGGTGCCGTAGCGCTGGGTCTTGGAGTTTTCGACGATCGCGAGGGCCTTGGCCGGGTCGGCGAATTCATCGACGTACACGTGGCAGTTGCCGTCGAGATGCTTGATGACCGGCACCCGGGCGTCGCGGGTGATGCGCTCGATGAGGCCCTTGCCGCCGCGCGGGACGATGACGTCCACGAACTCGGGCATCGTGATGAGTTCGCCGACGGCGGCCCTGTCGGTGGTTTCGATGACCTGGATCGCCGTTTCGGGCAGGCCTGCGGCGGCGAGGCCGGCGCGCACGCAGTCGGCGATGGCCTGGTTGGCGTTGAGGGCTTCCTTGCCGCCGCGCAGGATGGCGGCGTTGCCCGACTTGAGGCACAAAGCGGCGGCGTCGGCGGTGACGTTGGGGCGGGCCTCGTAGATGATGCCGATGACGCCCAGCGGCACGCGCATCTTGCCGACGGTGATGCCGGACGGGCGGCGCTTGAGGTCTGTCATCTCGCCGACCGGATCGGGCAGGGCGGCGACTTGCTCGAGGCCGACGGCCATCGCCTCGATGCCCTTGGCGGACAGCGTGAGGCGGTCGATCATGGCCGGCTCGAGGCCGTTGGCGCGGGCTTCGGCGAGGTCGCGCTGGTTAGCTTCGGCAAGCTGCGCGGCACGGGCGCGGATCTCGGCGGCCATCGCGAGGAGGGCCTTGTTCTTGGCGTCGGTCGAGGCGGCGGCCACGCTGCGCGAGGCGCTGCGGGCCTGGCGGCCGACGGTCTGCATGTAGGTCTTGATGTCCATCGTCTTTTGTCTCGTGGTGGTGCGCAGGCGGCGTCAGCGCCCTGCCGGAGCTGCACTGCGGGTGAGGCGCAGGCACAGCTGGAGGAATTCGTCCCATACGTCGCCGCCGGCCAGGCCCTTGATCATCCGGTCAATCCGGGCTGCGTGCAAGATGGCCGTGCGCAGGGTGGCGGAAGGGAGGCGCGGCAGGGCGCGTTGAATGCCCTGCTTGCGACGCTCGTCGAAGACGCGTTCGGCCTTCAGCAGCGCCGGCAGCGGCTGGCCGTCGTCGAGGCCCTGGCGCAGGTTGGCGAGGCTGCGGATCTCGCTGGTCAGGGCCCACAGCACGAGCAGGGGGGCCTCGCCTTCGCCCTTCAGGCCTTCGAGAAGGCGGGCGCAGCGGGCCGGGTCGCCGTCGAGCAGGGCCTGGCGGAGCTTGTCTACATTGTAGCGGGCCACGTTGAGCACCGCGCCGCGCACGTCGTCGAGGCTCAGGTCGCCTGGTGGGTGGAGCAGGCCGAGCTTGAGAATCTCCTGGTGGGCGGCGAGGAGGTTGCCCTCGACGTGATCGGCGATGAAGGCGAGGGCGTCGGTGGGCGCGCGCTGCTGCTGGCGGGCCAGGCGCTGGGCGATCCAGTCGGGCAGGCGCTCGCGCTCGGGGGCGTTGAGCTCGACGGTGACGCCGGCCTCGGCGAGGGCGGTGAACCAGCCCACCTTGCGGGTCGCCCAGTCGAGCTCGGGCAGGGTGACGAGGGTGACGACGCCGTCGTCGAGAGACTTGACGTAGCGCTGCAGGGCCTCGCCGCCTTCACGCCCGGGCTTGCCGTTGGGAATGCGCAGGTCGACCAGCTTGCTAGCACCGAAGAGCGACAGGTTGCCGGCGGCGGATTGCAGTTCGCTCCAGCGGAAGCCCTGGCCGGCGACCAGCACCTCGCGCTCGGCGTAGCCCTGCTTGCGGGCGGCGGCGCGGATGGCGTCGCCGGCTTCGAGCACCAGCAAGGGCTCGTTGCCGTGGAGGACGTAGAGCGGGGCGAGCGGCTTGTCGAGCTGGGCGGCGAGCTGCTCGGGGCGCAGGTTCACGGCTTGGCTGCCGCGGCCGGCATCTTGGCGGCGGCGAGGCGGCGCAGCAGCTGCTGCACGAGGTCGTTCTGCATGTCGCGGTAGAGCAGGATTTCTTCCTGTTCCTTGGCGAGGAGCTGGGTGTCGTCGAAGGCCAGGTCGCGGTACAGGAAGATCTCGCTGTTGGGCAGGGCTTCCTGGCCTGTCTTGACGTCGACCAGGCGGAAGATGAAGCGATGGCGCAGCTGGTATTCGCGCACCTTGCCCTGGGTGTTGAGGGCCAGGATGACTTTTTCTTTCCGGTCGGCGAGCACCTCCAGGCGCACCTGGGCGTCTTCGGCCTTGTCGGCGATGACGGTGTCGCCGTTGGCACGGATCTGGCGGCGGATGGCGGCGGTGAGCTCGGCGTAGGGCGACATGCCGAGGTAGATCGACTCGAAGGGCATCGGCCGTGCGCCGCGCAGCTTGAAGCCGCAGCCGGCCACGAGGAGCGGCGCGGCGCCGAGGAGGGCGAGGGCACGGCGGCGGCCGGGCTGTTGCGGGTGGCTCATGGGCGGGCT
Organism: Zoogloea sp.; assembly: GCA_023150125.1. Taxonomy (GTDB): domain Bacteria; phylum Pseudomonadota; class Gammaproteobacteria; order Burkholderiales; family Rhodocyclaceae; genus Zoogloea. Next base: position 4,217 of record JAKLLM010000084.1, on the reverse strand, counting down.
TCCTTCTGCAGGCGCTGACGTTCCTTTTCGTAGGCGTCGTAGCTGGGGGGCGGTGGCTCCCGGTTGATGTCGCGGCCCGGCTCGTACTGACGCCGGGCGTTTTCCTGGCGCAGGCCTTCGTACCAGCCCCGGTCGCCCGGGGTGCCGGCGCAGCCGGCCAGGGCGATCAGCAGGGCCAGGGAGATGCACGTGCGCACGGTGGAGCCCTCGCTTGCCGTCAGCAGACGATGTTGACCAGCCGGCCCGGCACGACCACGACTTTCTTGGCCGGCTTGCCTTCCATGAACTTCACGGCCATTTCGTGGGCGAGGGCGGCGGCTTCGATCGCGTCCTTGGGGGCATCGGCGGCAACCCGCACGGCGCCGCGCAGCTTGCCGTTCACCTGCAGCATCAGTTCGATCTCGTCCTGGACCAGCGCGGCTTCCAGCGGCTCGGGCCAGGCGGCCTTGAGGATGTCCTCGCCGTAGCCGAGATCAAGCCACAGGGCGTGGCTGATGTGGGGGGTGAGCGGCGAGAGCACGCGCAGGAGGATGCCGAAGCACTCTTCGATGACCTCGGCGGCGAGGGCGCCTTCACGCGGGGCCTTTTCGAGGGCGTTGAGCATCTTCATCGTGGCCGAGGCGACGGTGTTGAACTGCTGCTTGCCGAGGTCGTAGTTGGCCTGCTTGAGGAGCAGGTGGATCTCGCGGCGGAAGCTGGCCAGGGCTTCGGGCAGCTTGGCGCCGGCGAGCTGGCGCGCGGCGCCGATCTGCGGGCGGATTTCGGTGGCCAGCAGGTGGCCGAAGCTCCACACCCGGCGCAGGAAGCGGTAGGCGCCTTCGACGCCGGCGTCGGACCACTCGAGCGTCTGCTCGGGCGGCGCGGCGAACATCATGAAGAAGCGCGCGGTGTCGGCGCCATACTGCTCGATCAGGGCCTGCGGGTCGACGCCGTTGTTCTTCGACTTGGACATGGTGGTGAGCTCGTGCTCGAGCTCGCTGCCGTCGGCCTTGAGGGTGGCGCCGGTGATCTGGCCCTTGGCATCCTTGCGGATGTCGATCTCGCTTTCCCAGAAGTAGTTCTTGCCGCCGCCTTCGGGCTTCTGGAAGAAGGCGTTGTTGAGCACCATGCCCTGGGTGAGCAGGTGGGCGAAGGGCTCGCGGTAGCTGACGAGGCCGACGTCGCGCATCACCTTGGTCCAGAAGCGCGAGTACAGCAGGTGCAGGATGGCGTGCTCGATGCCGCCGATGTACTGGTCGACGGTCATCCAGTAGTTGGTCTCGTCGTCGACCATCTTGTCGGCGCCGAACTTGGTGGCGTAGCGGGCGTAGTACCAGGACGAATCGACGAAGGTGTCCATGGTGTCGGTCTCGCGGCGGGCCGGCTTGCCGCAGCTCGGGCAGGTGCAGGCGAGGAAGTCGTCGCGCTTGTTGAGCGGGTTGCCGGAGCCGTCGGGCACGCAGTCTTCGGGCAGCACCACCGGCAGCTGGTCGTCGGGCACCGGCACCGAGCCGCAGCTGTCGCAGTGGATGATGGGGATCGGGCAGCCCCAGTAGCGCTGGCGGCTGATGCCCCAGTCGCGCAGGCGCCACTGCACCTTCTTCTCGCCGACGCTCTGGGCGGCGAGGTCGGCGGCGATGGCGTCGACGGCGGCTTCGTAGCCGAGGCCGTCATACTTGCCGGAGTTGATGCAGGTGCCGTCCTTGCTGCCGTACCACTCCTGCCAGGCGTCCAGCGAATAGGGCTTGTCGCCGACGGCGACGACCTGTTCGATGGCGATGCCGTACTTCTTGGCGAAGGCGAAGTCGCGCTCGTCGTGGGCCGGCACGCCCATCACGGCGCCGTCGCCGTAGCTCATCAGCACGTAGTTGCCGACCCACACCTCTACCTGCTTGCCGGTGAGCGGGTGGGTGACGAAGAGGCCGGTGGGCAGGCCTTCCTTTTCCATCGTGGCCATGTCGGCTTCCATCACCGAGCCGTGCTTGCACTTCTCGATGAAGGCGGCGAGCTCGGGGTTGCCCTTGGCGGCGTGCAGGGCCAGCGGGTGCTCGGCGGCCACCGCGCAGAAGGTGACGCCCATGATGGTGTCGGCGCGGGTGGTGAACACCCACAGCTTGCCGTCGTTGATCGGGTCGCCACCGTTATCGGGGTCGGCGATGTCGTGCTTGAAGGCGAAGCGCACGCCGGTGCTCTTGCCGATCCAGTTGGCCTGCATCAGCTTGACCCGCTCGGGCCAGCCGGTGAGCTCGTCGAGGTCGGACAGCAGCTCGTCGGCGTAGTCGGTGATCTTGAGGTAGTAGCCGGGGATCTCGCGCTTCTCGACCAGCGCGCCGGTGCGCCAGCCGCGGCCGTCGATGACCTGCTCGTTGGCGAGCACCGTTTGGTCGACCGGGTCCCAGTTGACCACCTGGGTCTTGCGCTCGGCGATGCCTTTTTCGAGCATGCGCAGGAACAGCCACTGGTTCCACTTGTAGTACTCGGGCGTGCAGGTGGCCAGCTCGCGGCTCCAGTCGATGGCAAAGCCCAGCGACTTGAGCTGCTGCTTCATGTAGGCGATGTTGTCGTAGGTCCACTTGGCGGGCGGCACCTTGTTCTTGATCGCGGCGTTCTCGGCGGGCAGGCCGAAGGCGTCCCAGCCCATCGGCTGCAGGACGTTGTAGCCCTTCATCTTGTGGAAGCGCGAAAGCACGTCGCCGATGGTGTAGTTGCGCACGTGCCCCATGTGCAGCTTGCCCGACGGGTAGGGGAACATGGACAGGCAGTAGTACTTGGGCTTCGAGGCGTCGGCCTGGACGCGGAAGGCTTCTGTGCTGTCCCAGTGCTGCTGGGCGGCGCGCTCGATGTCGGCGGGTTTGTACTGTTGTTTGTCCTGCATGTCCGTAGCGGGTCGTGATTGGAACGAAACCGCGCATTATAAACCCCTCGGCCGGTGCCGGGTTTGACACGCTCAAGACCTTGATGTGAAGGGGGATTTCCGGCGTGGAAGGGGTTTGCCCCCATGCCAGCGGGCGGCGGCTCTGCTACAATTGGCCTATTGCATTGCAGCATTTTCCCATGCCCGACCCCTTCGTTCGCCTTGAAAACGTCCGCTTCGCCTATGGCGAAAGGGTGATTCTGCGCGATATTTCCCTGTCGATTCCCCGTGGCAAGGTGGTTGCCATCATGGGCGGGAGCGGCTGTGGCAAGACAACCCTGCTGCGCCTCATCGGCGGCCAGGAGAAGGCCGTCGGCGGGCGGGTGGTGGTGGATGGCCAGGACGTGGCCGGCCTCGGCCGGGAGGCGCTCTACGCGCTGCGCCGGCGCATGGGCATGCTGTTCCAGTTCGGCGCACTGTTCACCGACATGACGGTGTTCGACAACGTGGCCTTCCCGCTGCGCGAGCACACCGACCTGCCGCCCGAGCTGATCGACGATCTGGTGCTGATGAAGCTCCACGCGGTGGGTCTGCGCGGCGCGGCGCGGCTGATGCCGGGCGAGCTCTCCGGCGGCATGGCGCGGCGGGTGGCGCTGGCCCGCACGATCGCCCTCGATCCCGCGCTGCTGATGTACGACGAGCCCTTCACTGGCCTCGACCCGATCTCGCTGGGGGTGATCGGCCAGCTCATCCGGCGCCTCAACGATGCGCTGGGAGCGAGCTCGGTGATCGTCACCCACGACATCCAGGAATCCCTGCAGATCGTCGACTACATCTATTTCATCTCCGAAGGCCGGGTCGCCGCCGAGGGCACGCCGGACGAGATCCGCCACACCAAAGACCCCTTCGTGCATCAGTTCGTGCATGCCGAGGCCGACGGGCCGGTGCCCTTCCACTATCCGGCCGGCGACTATGCCCAGGCCCTGACCGGAGGCCGTGCCTGATGGGTGCCGTGTTCCGCAAGCTCGGTGCGCTGGTGGTGAATGGCGTCTGGCAGCTGGGCTTTGCCGCGCGTTTCTTCTGGCTGATCCTGCGGTATTCGGGGCAGTCCTTCACGCGCCTGCACCTCACCATCCGCGAGCTTTACTTCAGCGGCGTGCTGTCGCTGCTGATCATCCTGGTGTCGGGGCTGTTCGTCGGGCTGGTGCTCGGCCTGCAGGGCTACGAGATCCTGCAGCGCTACGGTTCCAGCGATGCGATGGGCACGATGGTGGCGCTGTCGCTGCTGCGCGAACTCGGGCCGGTGGTCGCGGGCCTGCTGTTCGCCAGCCGGGCCGGTTCGGCGGTGACCGCCGAGATCGGCCTGATGAAGGTCACCGAGCAG
>JAKLLM010000083.1 GCA_023150125.1 Zoogloea sp. | reverse complement strand
TGGCGACGCAAGAAAGTAGGCCGCCCGCCGGGGCGGGACCCGGCCGACGGAGCGCTGAACAACGGAAAACCGCTGGTCTCCATCAGCGAACCGCATACAACGCCAGAGCCCAAACAAAACGGCCAGGCCACCCGAGGGTGCACCTGGCCGAAGCCCACAGCCGGCAGACGGGGCGCCGCCTCCCTTACTGCACGACGAAGCGACGCATCATCTCGTGGTCTTCATGGGACAGGATGTGGCAGTGCCACACGTACTCGCCGGGCCGGTCGAAGGTGGCGACGATGCGGGTCACCTGGCCCGGATAGGCCAGCACAGTGTCCTTGCGGCCCTGTTCGTTGGGCAGCGCCGGCACCGGGGCGCCGGCGAGGGCGATGTTGGTGAGGTAGCCGCCACTCGCCACGCCGCCCGGCCCCATCGGCTTGGGCTCCAGCACGCCGGTGAAGCCCTGGCGGTCGAGCACGCGGAAGTCGACCAGGTGCAGGTGGATCGGGTGGGCGTCCACCGTGGTGTTGTAGAGCTCCCAGATCTCGGTGCTGCCATTGGCGATGGTCTCGGTGACCGGGTCGGTGTACAGGAAGGTGCCGAAGCCCGCGCCGGCCGGGTTGCCCGGCGCCGGGTTGACGGTGCCGAGCATGGTCTGCAGGCGGCCGTAGGCGTCGGTGCCTTCGAACAACATCAGTTTGCGCACCTTTGCGTTGGCGAGCTGGGGCACCGGCAGGCGGCCATGCACCGGGCGCAGGTTGGCGGGCACCTTGCTGCCGGTGAGGATGGACAGGCTGAAGCCGAAGAAACCGAGCGGCTTGGTGACGCTGAAGGCCATCACCCGGTCGGTGCTGCCCGCCACCGGCGGCGCCCCGTTGGGGAAGGGCGTGTTGGCACTGTTGGTCATGATGACCTTGCCGTGCTTCGAATTGACGACCGTCGAGAAGTCCACCAGCACGTCGGCCCGCTCGCCCGGCGCCAGAACCAGGCTGGTGAGGGCCACCGGGCCGTTCATCAGGCCCAGGTCGGTGCCGATCTGCCAGAAGGTGAGGCGGGTGGCTGGCGATTTCTCGAGGGCGAAGCCGAGGGTATACACGCGCGAGTCGGAGCCGTTGAGCAGGCGCAGCCGGTACATCCGCCTCTCGCAGTAGAACAGCGGCCAGGGCACGCCGTTGGCCACGATCACGTCGCCGAAGAATTCCGGCAGGTGGGTGGGGTTGGGCGCCTGCGGGTTGGCCGGGTCGGTGGCCGGATAGTTGAGGCCGCCGGTGGCATTGAACTGGCGGTCCTGGATGCAGATCGGCAGCTCGTAGGGGTAGCCCGGCAGCTGGCCGGAGGCGACCAGGAAGTCTTCGTTGAGGTCGCGGATGAAGTAGTTGCCGGCCAGGCCCATGTACACGTTGAGGCGGGTCACGCCGAGGGCGTGGTCGTGGTACCACAGGTGGGCGGCTTCCTGCCGGTTGTCGAAGGTGTAGGTGGCGCTGTAGAGGCGGCCGCGGTAGTCGGGCATGCCGTCCTTGTTCACGTCGGGCGCTGCCCAGGCCTCGGGCAGGCCGTCGCTGGCGGTCACCTGGTCGCCGCCGTGGCGGTGGGCCACCAGCGGCACCGGGGCACGGCCACCGAGGTTGCCGGGGTTGGCCCAGTCGATGGTGGTGTCCACCGGCAGGCGGTGGGGCAGCGGGCCGGCGCTGTTCATCAGCTCGTTCACGTAGCGCACGGTGATCGGGATGCCGCGGCGCACGTTGAAGGTCCGGCCCGGGTAGGACGGCGCCTGGCTGTTGGAGCCGTAGCCCCACAGGGTGGTGTTGAGCGCGGCGCCGGTGGCCGGGTCGATGAGCCCGAGCGCGGCCTGGAACTCGCGGATCCGCAGCGTGTAGGACCTGCCCAGAAAGCTGTCCGGTGCGAACAGGTTGGCCGGATCGAGGGGGTTGGGCATCACCCGGGTGAACTGCCGCTGCCGAGCCCCCTGGAGCAGCGCCGGCGCCGTCTGGGCGAAGCTCCACGGTGAGATCAGCGAGGCGAGGAGACCCGCACTGCCAGCTTTGAGAAGTGTGCGTCGGCTTACCATTCGGGTTCTCCCTTCATGTTCATCGGTGATGTTCAGAATTAAGGTGCAGTAGCATTTGGATGCAATATATCCCTCGACTTTCGCATTAACTCAAAAAATTGATGATTTTTCCATATTTAGCATATGGAGCATCCAGCGCCCGGGGGCGCCGGCCTCGCCGCCTGCCCGGAGCCGTCAACCACGGCTGAACGGCGCCCAGCGATAGTCACGGAAGGCGGCCAGGGCTTCCTCCGCCGGCTGATCGGCGCGCAGCGCGAAGCTGTCGAAGCCTGCCCGCTGGAGGAAGTAGAGCTGGTCGCGCAGCACGTCGCCCACCGCCCGCAGCTCGCCGGCGTAACCGTGCCGGCCGCGCAGCAGGCGGGCCAGCGAGTAGCCCCGCCCGTCGGTGAACACCGGGAAGCGGATGGCGATCAGCGGGATCGTGGCCAGCCACGGCAAGAGCGGCGCCAGGTCGTCGTCCGGGGCGAGCCACACGCCGGTTCGGGCGGCGTCGAGGCCGGGCCGGTGGGCCTGCCACACGGCCGATGGCAGGATCAGGCGCTCGCCGGGCACGGGCGCCGGGGCCTCGTCGGCATCGAGCCAGCGCCAGCAGTCGTCGATGAACTGCCCGTCACGGATCAGCCGGCTCATGCCGCAGCTCCGTAAACCCGCGCCTTGAAGGGCGCCAGCCCGATGCGCTCGACCACCTCGATGAAGTGCTCGCCCTCGGCCCGGGCGCTGACGTACACCTCCAGCAGTTGCTGGATCACGTCAGGGATCTGCCCCGCGGCGAAGGCCGGGCCGATCACCCGGCCCAGCGCGGCGCCCTCCCCTTCCTGGCCGCCGATGGTGACCTGGTACCACTCCTCGTTGTTCTTATCCACGCCGAGGATACCGATGTGGCCGATGTGGTGATGGCCGCAGGCATTCACGCAGCCCGACAGGTTGAGCTCCAGCGGGCCGAGGTCGAAGAGGTAGTCCAGGTCGTCGAAGCGCTGCTGGATGGCGGCCGCCACCGGGATGGAGCGGGCATTGGCCAGCGAACAGAAATCGCCGCCCGGGCAGCACACCAGGTCGGTGAGGAGCCCGATGTTGGGCGTGGCCAGCCCGAGGGCGCGGGCGCCCCGCCACAGGGCCGGCAGGTCGCGGCGGGCGACGTGGGGCAGCACCAGGTTCTGCTCGTGGCTGACCCGGATCTCGCCGGCGCTGTAGCGTTCGGCCAGCTCCGCGATGCCGTCCATCTGCTCGGCGGTTGCGTCGCCCGGGGGCACGCCCGTCTTCTTAAGCGACAGGGTGACGACGGCACGGCTGGCGGAGCGGTGGGCGCTGACGTTGCGCGCCTGCCAGCGGGAGAAGGCGAGATCGTGGGCGAGATCGTGGCCTGGGTCGTCCGCCGGCTCGTCGGCGGGGGCTGGCGCGGTGTCGTGACGGGCGAAGAAGGCCTCCATGTGGCGGAAGGTTTCTTCACTCAGGGTGGCCGGGCCGCCGCGGGTCCACGCCCATTCGTCCTCGACCTCGCGGGCGAAGCCTTCGAGGCTGAGGTCTTTCACCAGGATCTTGATCCGCGCCTTGTACTTGTTGTCGCGCCGGCCGTGGCGGTTGTAGACCCGCAGGATGGCCTCGAAGTAGTTGAGCAGCTCCTCGCGGGGCAGGAAATCCTTGAGCAGCCGGCCGACCATCGGGGTGCGCCCGAGGCCGCCGCCGACGTGGATCTCGAAGCCGATCCGGCCGTCGGCATCGCGCCGCGCGCGGGCGCCGATGTCGTGGACGCGCACCGCCGCCCTGTCCTCGGCGCCGCCCGAGATGGCGATCTTGAACTTGCGCGGCAGGAACATGAACTCCGGCGCCAGCGTCGACCACTGGCGGACGATCTCGCAGTAGGGGCGCGGGTCGACCAGTTCGTCGGCCGCCACGCCGGCGAAGGGGTCGGTGGTGATGTTGCGGATGCAGTTGCCGGAGGTCTGGATGGCGTGCATCTGCACCGTGGCCAGCTCGGCCAGGATGTCGGGCACCTCCTCCAGGCGCACCCAGTTGAACTGGATGTTGCAGCGGGTGGTGAAGTGGCCGTAGCCGCGGTCGTAGCGGCGGGCGATGTCGGCGAGCTTGCGCAGCTGCACGCAGGACAGCGTGCCGTAGGGGATCGCCACTCGCAGCATGGGCGCGTGGCGCTGCACGTAGAGGCCGTTCTGCAGGCGCAGCGGGCGGAACTCGTCCTCAGACAGGCGGCCGCCGAGGAAGCGGCCCATCTGGTCGCGGAACTGGGCGACCCGGTCGTCCACCAGCTGCTGGTCGGTTGGGTTGTAGCGGTACATGGTCGTCGGGGTAGTGTTCAGGGGAAGACGAAGGTGCTGTTCTCGGTGACCCGGGTGGCCGGGTCCTGGCGGGCGCTGATGTGGAAGCGGATCGGCCGGGCGCCGGCGGGGCTGCTGCCGGCGGGCGCCGCCACCGTCACCTGCACCGCGCGGATGCCGCCCGGCTCGCCGGCGAAGCGCTGCGGGCCGACCAGCGCAATGCCGGGCAGGCCGCTCACCTCGATGTCGAAATCGCGGGCCTCTTCGGCCAGGTTGGCGAGCTTCAGGGTGTAGGCGTTTTCGATGCGGCCGTCGGCGGCCTCGCGGGCGAGGCTGCCGCGGTCACGCAGCACGTCGACGAGCAGCAGCGAGCGCTGGCTCACCGTCCAGGCGCCGAGGGCCACGAAGGCGCCGATCAGCCCGGCATACACCGCCAGCCGCGGCCGCCCGCTGGCGCGGGGCGCGCCGGCCAGCTCGTTTTCGGAGGCGAAGCGGATGAGGCCCGTGGGCTTGGCCACCCGGCCCATCACCTCGTCGCAGGCATCCACGCACAGCCCGCAGTTGATGCACGGGTATTGCAGGCCGTCGCGGATGTCGATGCCGACCGGGCACACCTGCACGCAGATGCCGCAGTCGATGCAGTCGCCGCCGCCCTTGCGCGGCTCGCCGCGGGCGGTGTCGTAGCTCACGGTGCGGGTGGCGCTGTCGAACATCACGCCCTGGAAGCGCGAGTACGGGCACATGTGCTGGCACACCGCCTCGCGGGCGAAGCCAGCCTGCACGTAGGTGAACAGCCCGTAGAAGAGCAGCCAGAAGGCCTCCCACGGCCCCAGGCTCCAGCCGGAAATGGCCGGCAGCAGCTCGCGGATCGGGGTGAAGTAGCCGACGAACGTCACCGCCGTCCACGCCGCGATCAGCCCCCACAGGGTGTGCTTGGTGGCGCGGAGCGCCAGCTTGCGCAACGTCGGCGGGCCCTGGTCGAGCTTGAGGCGGGCCAGGTGGTCGCCCTCGACCCGCGCCTCGACCCACATGAAGATGCTGGTGTACACCGTCTGCGGGCAGGCGAAGCCGCAGAACAGCCGCCCGGCCAGCGCGGTGACGAGGAACAGCCCGGTGGCCGCCAGGATCAGCGCGATGGCCGCCAGCAGCGCGTCCTGCGGCCACAGCACCAGGCCGAAGAGGTAGAACTTTTCGTGGGGGATGTCGAACAGGATGGCCTGACGGCCGCCCCACTCAAGCCAGCAGGCCCCGTAGAAGATGATCTGGGTGAGCCACACCATGGCCCAGCGGGCGGTGTTGAAACGGCCACGCACCTCACGGGCGTGGATCTTTCCTTTCTTGCGGTAGAGCTCCAGCTTTGCTTCGCGGACCTTGCTGACGGGCTTGTTCATGCGGGCATTCCTCCTGGGCCCGATTAGAACCGCCGGCGAGGAATGGCAACAGATTCAGCTTGTTCGATTTCAAATAGGCACAGATATCCCGCCGCAGCGTTCAGGGCGTGAGCAAGCGGCTCAGCGCGACGACGGCCTCCCGGCTGCGGGCGTCGATGGGGTGCCCGAAGTTGAGCCGGATGCAGTGCTCGAACTCGCGCTTGGCCGAGAAGATCGGGCCCGGGGCGATGCTGATGCCCTGGGCCAGGGCCAGCCGGTGCAGCGCCAGGGCGTCCACCCAGCGCGGCAGCTCCAGCCACAAAAAGTAGCCGCCCTGGGGCCGGGCAAGCCGGGTGCCCTCGGGGAAGTGGGCCTCGACGGCCGCCACCAGCGCCGCTTCCTGGGCCGCCAGGCTGCGGCGCAGGTGGCGCAGGTGGTTCTCGTAGCCGCCCTGGCGCAGGTAGTCGGCCATCGCGATCTGCACCGGCACGGTGGTGGCCAGGCTGGTGGACAGCTTCTGGCGCTGGATCAGCCCGGCGTAGCGCCCGGCCGCGACCCAGCCGATGCGGTAGCCCGGCGCCAGGCACTTGGAGAACGACGATACGTGCATCACCCGCCCCGCCGGGTCGACGGCCTTGCTGCACAGGGGCGCGGTGGGGCCGAAGTGGAGCTCGGCGTACACGTCGTCCTCGATCAATGGCACGTCGTGGCGGTCGAGCAGCTCGACCAGCGCCCGCCGCCGCGCGTCCGGCACGCAGCTGCCGGTCGGGTTGGCGAAGTTGAGCATGAACAGGCAGGCCTTGATCGGGTGGTGGCGCAGGGCGTCTTCGAGCGCCTCGAGGCTGACGCCCTCCCGCGGATGACTCGGGATCTCGACCACCTTGAGGCCGAGCCGCTCGCTGGCCTGCAGCCCGGCGTAGAAGGTGGGCGATTCGATGGCGATCAGGTCGCCTGGCCGGGTGACCGCCTGCAGGCACAGGTTGAGCCCCTCCATCGCCCCCGAGGTGATGACGATTTCCTGGGGCGGCACCCGCGCGCCCTGGGCCAGGTAGCGCAGCGAGAGCTGGCGGCGCAGTTCGTCGTTGCCGGGCGGCAGGTCGGTGACGGTGGCCAGCGGGTCGAGGTGGCGCGCCGCCGAGGCCAGGCAGCGCCCCAGCTTGTCGAGCGGAAACAGCCACGGGCTGGGGAAGCTCGAGCCGAGCGGCACCACCGCCGGGTCCTTGGTGCTGTCGAGGATCTCGAAGATGAAGTCGCTCACCTCGAGCTGCGTGGAGTGCCCCACCGGCCGGCTCATCTCGGGCTCGGGCAGGCGCTGGCCGAGGTGCGCCCGCACGAAGTAGCCCGAGCGCGGGCGCGCCTCGATGAGGCCACGGCTTTCGAGCAGGTGGTAGGCCTGGGTGACGGTGACCGGCGCCAGGCCGTGCAGGCGGCAGGTGTGGCGGACGGAGGGCAGGCGGTCGCCGGGACGCAGCACGCCGTCGGCGATCAGGGCGGCGGTCTGGTCGGCGAGGTCGTGATAGCGGGTCATGCGCCGATGGTAGCAGGAGCCGGCCGGGGCGCTTCACGGCGCCCGTCAGGGCTCACGCGGGGCCGGCCTGTCAAGGAAACGCAGGGCCGCCCCAGGTTTCCTTGACCCCCACACGGGGGGCGGGCTGGGTGGAGCCCGGCCCTAGGGGTGCTCAGTGGCGTCGGCGCGCCGGCCGGTCAGCTCTTCGAGGTAGGCCCTGGCGATCGCGAGAGCGCGGGCGTGGTGCTGCCCCTCGGGGGAGCCTTGCAGGTCAATGACCCTTTTCAGCCAGTGGGCAGCCTCGTTGTCGTGGGACCTCATCGCCTGTTCGATCACGTACAGGATTTGATTGCACGAAGTCATCGGAGCGTCTGCAAAACAGGGGGTGCCTATTTTAAGCCCCCGCCGGCCACTCCCGGCTGTGGAAACCCCCAATGGCCGCGCCCCGCCGGACGGGGCGGGGCGCGGCGCAGCTCAGGGCTGGGCCAGGTAGTCCAGCGCCAGCGCGGTCATCGCGCGGGCGCCGACCGCCAGCGCGGCCTCGTCGATCTCGAACTTGGGCGAGTGGTTGGGGGCGGCAGTCCTGAGGTCGCGTCTTGGGTCGGTGGAGCCGAGGAAGAAGAACATGCCGGGCACCTTCTTCTGGAACTCCGAGAAGTCCTCGGAGGCGCTCAGCTTGGGCGCCAGCACGGCCTTGCCGCCGGTGACCTGCTGCAGCGTGGGCAGCATGCGGCCGGTGAGGCTCTCGTCGTTCACCGTGGCCGAGTAGCCGGGCTTCAGGAACTTGACTTCGGCCTTCGCGCCGCTGGCCTGGGCGATGGATTCGGCGGTGGTGCGCATGCGGGCCAGGGTGTCGTCGCGCATGCGGTCGTCGAAGGCGCGCACGGTGCCGAGCAGCTCGACGCTGTCGGGGATGATGTTCTCGCGGTTGCCGCCGTGGATGGAGCCGATCGACACCACCACCGGCTCCTTCGAGAGGTTCATCTGCCGGCTGACGATGGTCTGCAGGCCCAGCACGATCTGGGCGGTGCTGACGATCGGGTCGATGCCGTTCCAGGGAAAGCCGCCGTGGGTCTGCTTGCCGGTGACCTTCATCGTGAAGGTGTCGCCCGACGCGAGGATCGGGCCCGGGCGGTAGCCGACGGTGCCGACCGGGAAGGCGGGGATCAGGTGCAGGCCGAACACCGCGTCCACCTTGGGGTTCTCCAGCACGCCGGCGTCGACCATCGCCAGCGCGCCGATGTGCTCGTCCTCGCTGTGGGGCGCTTCGGACGGGCCTTCCTCGGCCGGCTGGAAGATGAACTTCACCGAACCGCGCAGCTGGCCCTTCATGCCGGCCAGCACCTCGGCGGTGGCCATCAGGATCGCCGTGTGGCCGTCGTGGCCGCAGGCGTGCATCACGTCGACCTCCTTGCCCATGTGCTTGCCCTTGGCCTTCGAGGCGAACGGCAGGTCGGTGAGCTCCTTGACCGGCAGCGCGTCCATGTCGGCCCGCAGCGCGACGACCTTGCCCGGCAGCGCGCCCTTCAAGAGCCCGACCACGCCGGTGCCGCCGACGCCGGTGTGCACCTCGAGGCCGAGCTTCTTGAGGTGCTCGGCCACCAGCTTCGCGGTGCGGTGCTCCTGGTTGGAGAGCTCCGGGTGCTGGTGGATGTCGCGGCGCCAGGCGATCATGCGGCCCTCGACCGCACTGACGCGCTGCTCGATGTCGGCCAGCAGCGGGGCCTCGACGGCCTGGGCGGGGGCGATCATGGCCAGCAGGAGGCTGCCGAGGGCGAAGGCCGGCTTGGTGAGTTTCATGGGCGTTGTCTCCGTTGGGTCGGGTATCGAATCGATTTATGTTGCAATAAACATGGCTTGTTATGGATAGTAGGAAGCCGCCATCCATGCGTCCAATGCAAAGTTTTTTGCCGTTCGATTACCAAAGGTAATACGTGAATCTCAAGCACCTGCGCCACCTCATCGCCCTGGCCGAACATCACTCCTTCAGCAAGGCTGCCGAGGCGCTCTTCCTCACCCAGCCGGCCCTGAGCCGCAGCATCCAGGCCCTGGAGCAGGAACTCGACGTCAAGCTGGTCGACCGGGACGGCAAGCGCAACACGCTCACGGCCTACGGCGCGCTGGTGGCGGAACGGGCCCGGCGCATCGTCTTCGAGGCGCGGGAGCTGAAACGGGGGGTCGAACTGCTCAAGGAGGGCCAGCTTGGTACGCTCAACGTGGGCTTCGGCCCGACGCCGGCCGCCGTGCTGATGCAGCCCTTCCTGAACCACATGGCGAGCCGCTACCCGCGGATGCAGCTGAAGATCGCCCGGGGCTCGGTGGAGCTGCTGGTACAGTCGCTGCGCAACGAATCGGTGGACATCGTCGCCGTGGACCGGCGCGCCCTGCTCACCGCGGACGACCTCGCCATCGAGCCGGTTGCCGCGCTGCGCGGGGGCTTCCTGTGCCGCAGCGGCCATCCGCTTACGCAGCTTGCGCACATCGACCTGGCTGCGCTGCGCCAGTTTCCGGTGGCCTCGACGCCCCTCAGCGAGGAGCTGGCGCGGCTGCTGGTCGAGCAACTCGGCCCCGACGCCCACCCGGCGCGGCTGATCACCCTCGACAGCGAGGACATCGCCAGCCTGCTCGATCTGGTGGAGAGCTCCGACACAGTGTTCTTCGGGATCTTCGCCTGCGCCCGGGCCCGCATCGCGGCTGGCCGGGTGTGCGAGATCCAGGTCGAGCCGCACTTCGAGCGCTTCGGCCAGTACGCGCTGGTCACCCTTGCCCGACGCAGCGAGTCGCCGGCGGTGGAGGTGTTCCGGAGCTTCTTTGCGCAGAATTTCGGGGAGTGAGCGGCGCCGTCAGCCCATGCGGCGGAGGCAAGCAAGGGGCTGCCCCGCGGTCATTCAGGGGGATCGTCGGGGGCCGGCGGTGAATCCCTTCGCGACCTGATGGTCATCTCGGCGACGGCCATCGGAACGGCGATCCAGAACAGCACGTCCAGGGCCAAACCCAGCCAGGAACTCGGCAGCACACCGACTTTCGATACGTGTGTCACCAGCTCGCCCAGAACGCTACCGAAGAGCGCGCCGGGAATGAGGAACCAGAGACCAACGACAACAAGGCAGAAGCCAAAGAGCCCGTGGCTTGCCGCGTGATCGACCAGTCTCGCCGACAGCGCGATGAAACAGACGATCGGGAGGGCATTCATGCCGACCACCCAGGCAAGAAAGAACTTCCAATGCTGCCGGATATGCAAATCTCACTCCTTGAACCCGCGCATCAGTTCAGTCTAGACGGTTTCGTCGGAGGCGGGGCCCCCGCCAGATCGCACGCGCGCCACGCCGGCATGCGCTTGAGGCCGGACGCGTCGGAGCTGGCGAACTTCAAGAAGGGCGTTGTGGGCGAGATCGGCATTTCGAGGAGATCGCGGACCGCAATGAACAGCGGCCTGCCATGCGGCTGCTCGCCTGCGCACGCCCCTTACGCAAACACCTCCGCCACATCCACCGTATCGCGCCGGCCCACGTCGGCGCGGTGCATGCGGATCCAGCGCGCCGCGCGGGCACGGCCGAGGTCGCGGAGCTCGTGCAGGAAGGCGCGGGTGGCGTTGAGCTTGCTGCCCTTGCCGGCGTCGGCCAGCTCCTCGGCTTCGAGCAGATGGAAACGCAGGCCGGCCAGCTTGCGTTCGAGGCGGCCGCCGGGCAGCCAGCCGCTGCCCTCCCGCATGTAGGCGCGGGCCTGGGCCAGGGTGCGCATCTCGCGCAGAAAGGTGGTCGAGAAGCCCAGCTCCATGCTGCGGTTGGCGATTTCCTCGGCGCTGCGCGGGGCCTCCGGGTGGCGCAGCGGGTTGAGCAGCACCAGCAGGATGTCCGGCGTGCTGCAGTCGTAGATCAGCGGGTAAACCGCCGGGTTGGCGGTGAAGCCGCCGTCCCAGTAGGCCTCGCCGTC
>JAKLLM010000082.1 GCA_023150125.1 Zoogloea sp. | reverse complement strand
GTGGCTGGGGCTGCCGTCGGCGTTCTTGAGTTCGTACTTGCCCCAGCCGGTCTCCAGGGCCGCCTGGGCCACCAGGAAGCGCGCCGTGATGCCGGTGGCGCGGCTGGCCTCGACGGCCTGGGGCCACGCCTTCTCGACGAAGGCCCGCGGGCCGGCACCGGCCGGCAGTTTGGGGAAGGAGGCGGCAACACCGCTTGCCGCCCCGGCAGCCGGCGCCGCTGCGGCAGATTTTGCCGCCCGGTTTGCCGACTGAGCTGCCGACTGAGCTGCCGACTGAGCTGCCGACTGGATTGCCGACGAAGTTGCCGACCCGAGGGGCAGCAGATTCGCCCCCGGGGCCGCCAGGCTGACGGAGGCGGCCGGGCGGGTGCCCACCGGAGCGGTGGCGGCATCGAAACCCTGGCGGATGGACGCGTCCAGCGCCACCCCGCCCTCCGGCGGCGTCACCGCCGCGCCATTGTTGCCGCCGAGCTGGCGCTCGATGACCTTGGCCAGCCCGATGCCGCCGCTGCGGGTGGCGAGCTGCATCGCCAGCTGCTGGTCGAGCAGCGACTGGTACATGCGCGATTCGTCGCTGTCGAACATGCCGCCCTTCGGCGTCGCGTCGCGCATGGATTTGAGCACCTGCTGGAGCAGCAGCGCCTCGAACTGCTTGGCAGCCTCCTTGGTGGCGGCCGGGGAGCCGTCCTTCGAGACGCGGCGCAGACCCGACAGCGAGTTGGGGTCGAGGGCGTTGATCTGGCTGAAGTCGGAGGCCATCAGATCACCTCGAGTTCGGCCCGCAGCGCGCCGCTGGCCTTCATGGCCTGGAGGATGGCGATCAGCTCGAGGGGGTTGGCGCCCAGGGTGTTGAGGGCCTTGACCACGTCGGCGAGGTTGGTGCCGCCCTTCACGTTGAAGATGTTGCCGCCGTCCTGCTTGATGTCGACGCCGCCCTTGTTGGTGACCGCGGTCTGGCCCTGGCCGAAGGGGTTGGGCTGGCTGACCTGCTGCTCGTTGCTGACGGTGACGGTGAGGCTGCCGTGGGAGACCGCGCAGTTCTGCAGCGTGACCTTCTGGTTCATCACCACCGAGCCGGTGCGGGAGTTGATGATGACCTTGGCGGCCTGGATCGCCGGGGTCACGTCGAGGCCCTCGAGGCGGCCGAGGAAGGCCACCCGCTGATTGACGTCGTCCGGCGCGCGCACCTGCACCTGGCGCCCGTCGAGGGCGCGGGCGCTGCCGGGGGCCATCGCGTTGATCGCGTCGACGACCTTCTGGGCGGTGCCGAAGTCGGCGTCGTTGAGCTCGACGAAGATCGAGTCGCCCTGCCCCACCGTGGTCGGCACCGAGCGCTCGACGGTGGCGCCGCCGGGGATGCGCCCCGCCGAGAGGTGGTTGACCGTGACCTTGCCACCGGAGGGGGCCGCGCCGCTGGCGCCGCTCACCGCCAGGCTGCCCTGGGCCATCGCGTACACCTGGCCGTCGACGCCCTTGAGGGGCGTCATCACCAGGGTGCCGCCCTTGAGCGAGCGGGCGTTGCCCATCGACGACACGGTGACGTCGATCTGCTGGCCGGGCCGCGCGAAGGGCGGCAGGCTGGCGGTGACCATCACCGCGGCGACGTTCTTGAGCTGCAGCGACTGGCCCGGCGGCAGCGTGACGCCGAGGTTGCCGAGCATGTTGATGATGCTCTGCACCGTGAAGGGGGTCTGGGTGGTCTGGTCGCCGGAGCCGTCGAGGCCGACCACCAGGCCATAGCCGACCAGCTGGTTGTGGCGCACGCCGCCGATGCTGGCGAGATCCTTGAGGCGTTCGGCGCTGGCCGGGGTGCTGGCCAGCAGCCCGAGCGCGCAGGCGCAGGCGGCGGCGAGGCGGATGAGGCGCAACATGGCGGGGTTCCTCAGAAAGGCAGCACGTTCACGAAGAAGCGCTGCAGCCAGCCCATCTGCTGGGTTTCGTCGATGTAGCCGTTGGCGCGGTATTCGATGCGGGCGTCGGCGACCTGGGTGGACTGCACGGTGTTGGCGCCGGTGACGCTGACCGGGTTGACGATGCCCGAGAAGCGGATGAACTCGTTGCCCTGATTGATGGCGATCTGCTTTTCGCCCGACACCAGCAGGTTGCCGTTGGGCAGCACCTCGATGACGGTGGTGGTGATGGTGCCGGTGAAGGCGTTGTTGGCCGCCGCGTCGCCCTTGCCGCCGAACTTGCTGGCGTCGGAGGCGGCCGCGTCGAGCCCGTTGAGGCCGCCCAGCGGCAGCTTGGCCAGCGCGGTGATGGAGGCGGCGAGGCTGGCGTTGCGCTCGGCGTTGGCCGACGACTTCTTGCTGGCGGCGGTCTGCTCGACGAGGTTGACGGTGATGATGTCGCCGACGAAGCGGGCGCGCCGGTCTTCGAACAGGGGCCGGGTGAAGCTGGGCTGGTAGATCGAGCCCGAGCCGGAGGGCTGGGCGGCGCGGGCGTCGGGGCGCACGCTCATCGGCTGGTGCACCGCGGTCGGCGGGGTGGCCTGCAGGGCCGCGCAGCCGGTGAGGCCGGCGACGAGCAGGGCGGGCAGGCAGTGGAGTGTGCGCATGATGGGTGTCCGCGGCCCGCTTACAGCGAGGTGAGCTTGCCGAGCATGTTGTCGGAGGTGGAGATGGCCCGCGAGTTGAGCTCGTAGGCGCGCTGGGTCTGGATCATCAGCACCAGCTCCTCGGCCACGTTGACGTTGGAGGTTTCGACGTAGGTCTGGTTGAGGGTGCCGACGCCGTTGGTGCCCGGGGCGTTGGGGTTGGCGGTGCCGCTGGCGGCGGTTTCGAGGAAGAGGTTCTCGCCGACGCTCTGCAGGCCGCCCGGGTTGACGAAGCTGGCCAGCTGGATGTTGCCGATCTGCGCCGCGGCGGCCTGGTTGGGCAGGGTCACCGAGACCACGCCGTCCTTGCCGATGGTGACCGACAGGGCGTTGGCGGGGATGGTGATGGCCGGCTGCAGCGGGTAGCCGCTGGAGGTGACGATCTGGCCGTTGGCGTCTTTCTGGAAGGCGCCGTCGCGGGTGTAGGCGGTGGTGCCGTCGGGGGTGAGGATCTGGAAGAAGCCCTCGCCCTGGATCGCCACGTCGAGGGCGTTGCCGGTCTGGGTGAGGTTGCCCTGGGTGTGGATGCGCTCGGTGGCGATGGGGCGCACGCCGGTGCCGATCTGCAGGCCCGAGGGGATGGTGGTCTGCTGGGTGGACTGGGCGCCGGGCTGGCGCAGGTTCTGGTAGAGCAGGTCCTCGAACACCGCCCGCGCCCGCTTGAAGCCGTTGGTGGACACGTTGGCGAGGTTGTTGGAGATGACGTCGAGCTGGGTCTGCTGGGCTTCGAGGCCGGTGCGGGCAATCCACAGGGAGCGGATCATGGGGGGCTCCAGATGTTCGGTGTCGCCGCGGGGGGCGAGGGGTTGGCCGCCTCAGTGACAGGGATACGATGGCGACAGGCTCATCCTAAGCTTTGCAAGTCCCGTTCCAGGCCCGGAGGAAGCGGTGAAAAGGCGGCCTATTTGCCGCCGCCCGCCCGGCGGCCAGGGGAATGCGGCAGCGACGGCCGGCGGAGCGGAAATATTTGCCGGACGGCGGCGCGGCAGAAATGGGTTGGCGGGAGGAAACATTGGGTGTGGACGCGGCATTGTTGGGTCTCGCGGAGGAAACCTTGCCTCTCCGGAATGAAACATTGCCCTGCCCGAATGGAACATTGCCTCCCCGGGATGGAACATTGCCTCCCCGGGATGAAACATTGCCTCCCGGGAATGAAACATTGCCTCCCGGGAATGAAACATTGCCCGGCCGGAATGAAACATTGCCTCTCCGCGGGGCAATATCGGGTGAACACAAGGCAAGGACGCCCCCCGGCGACCCGTTGATGCCTGGGCCGGCGGGAGGCGTCGGAGGCGGGCCGGCCGCGGGCCGTCAGCCCTTGGCGACCAGCTGGCCGGCGGAGCGGTCCATCTCCTGGGCGGTGGACAGCATCCGGGTCTGCATCTCGTACTGGCGGGCCAGGGAGATCATCGACACCATCTGCTCGACCACGTTGACGTTGCTGCCCTCGAGGTAGCCGGCGGCCACCTTGACGGCGGGGTCGGCGGGGGCGGCACCGCCGGCGGCGAGGCGGAAGAAGCCGTCGGGGCCGCGGCGCAGGTCGGCCTCCGGCGGGTTGACCAGCTTGAGCTGGTCGACCGCGCTGGTGCTGTTGCGGGCGCCGGTGCGGGCCACGGTGGACATCGTGCCGTCGACGCCGATCGCCACCTCGACGTCGGGGGGCACCGTGATCGGCCCGCCGTTGCCCAGCACCGGCAGGCCGCCGCGGGTCTGCAGGATGCCGTTGGCGCTGACCTCGAAGTTGCCCTCGCGGGTGTAGCCCTCGGTGCCGTCGGGCATCTGCACGGCAAACCAGCCCTTGCCCTGCACCGCCACGTCGAAGGGGCGGTTGGTGTGCTGCAGCGGCCCGGTGGAGAGGTCGTCCTGCACGCTGGCGTCGACGACGAAGGCGCGGGTGGGCATCAGGGCGTTCTGCACCGGCACGGCGCGCAGGCGGTGCAGCTCGGCCTTGAAGCCGGTGCTGGTGGCGTTGGCCAGGTTGTGGGCCACCGCCGCCTCCTGCCCCATCGTGGCGGAGGCGCCGGTCATCGCGGTGTAGATCAGGCGGTCCATGGCTCAGGCCTTTCCGGGTTCAGCGCAGGTTGACCAGGGTTTGCAGGATCTGGTCCTGGGTCTTGATCGACTGGGCGTTGGCCTGGTAGGCGCGCTGCTGGGTGATCATGTTGACCAGCTCGGAGGTGAGGTCGACGTTGGATTCTTCGATGGCGGCCGACTGCAGCACGCCGAGGGTGCCGGTCCCCGGGGGGGCACCGGCGCCATCCACGGCACCGGCCTCGGGCGTCCATTGCCACTGGTTGGCCCCCACCGACACCAGCCCGTTGGGGTTGCGGAAGTTGGTGAGCAGCACCTGGCCCATGGTGCGCGACTGGCCGTTGCTGAAGTTGCCGAGGATGGTGCCGTCGGCCTCGACGGTGAGGCCGCTGAGGGTGCCGGGCTTGTAGCCGTCCTGGCTGAGGGAGGAGACGCCGAAGCTGTTGCCGAACTGGGTGGAGTTGTTCAGGTCGACGGTGATCGTCAGGTCGCGGGTGGCGCCGGTGGTGACGGTGTAGGTGGTGGCGATGGTCTTGGGCGTGAGCAGCCCGCCGTTGCTGTCGAAGCTCACGGTGGTGGGGCTGTGCAGGCCGGTGATCGGGTCGATCTCGGGCGGGAAGCCGCCGTCGAGGCTGGTGTACACGTCCCACTTGTTGGCCTGGGCGGTCTTCACGAAGTAGAGCGACTGGGTGTGCGGGTTGCCCAGGGAGTCATACACCGTCTGGGAGGTGGTGCTGGTGTAGCTGGTGGGGTCGGTGATGCTGAAGCCGCCGCTGTTGGCGGTGGCGGTGAAGGTGGGCATCGCCAGGTCGGTGGCGACACCGCCGGTGACGGCCATCGACGACTGGCCACCGGCGAGGGTGGAGCTGAAGGTGATGCGGCCGTCGGCATCGGCGCCAACCACGACCTTGCCGTTGAGGGCGGTGGCATTGACGGCGGTCTGCAGCGCCGCGACCAGCGAGGCGGAGTCGGGGTAGGTGGCGGCGTTGATGGTGACCGGGATGGCTGCGCCGCCATCGACGGCAATCGACAGGGTGCTGGTGGTGCCGGCGGCCGGCACCGGGGCGATCGTGAAGGGGGCGACGGACGCGCTGGAGAGGGTGGCGACCACAGCGTTGCTGCCATTCACGGTGGTGCCGGCGGGAATCTTCAGGCCGGTGGCGGCGCTGCCGCTGACTAGCAGGCTGGACAGCCGCCCACCCCGCTCGGAGGCCAGGCTGAGCACCCCGTTGCTGTCGCTGGAGGCGACGACGCGGCCCTTCAGGGAGGTCTGGTCGATGGCCGTCTGCAGCGCGGCGACGAGGGAGCTGGAGTCGGCGTAGCTGCCGGCGGGGATCGTCACGGTGGCGCTGGCTTCGCCGTCGACCGCGATGGTGAGCTGGTTGTTGGCGGCGGTGAGCACCAGCGGCGTGCCGACGGTGGCCGGCACGCCGGTGCCGTAGAGGGTGGCGACGGTGAGCGCGGCGGGCGAGGTGGAGCGGGAGTCGAGGTTGACGTTGTAGCCGGCCTCGGTGGTGGCCTTCGGGTCGGCATCGCCGTAGCTCAGGCGGATGTCGCCGCCGACACCGTTGGGCAGGCCCTTGGCGTCGTAGGTGTTGCCGGTGAGGCGCAGGCCGCTGCTATTGACCACGTAGCCGTTCTTGTCGACATGGAACTGGCCGTTGCGGGTGTAGGTGATGGCGCCGTTGTCGCTCATCCGGAAGAAGCCCTGGCCATTGACCGCCAGATCCAGCGTGCTGCTGCTGGTGGAGATGTTGCCCTGGGTGAATTGCTGGGCCACGGTGGCCACCGACGCGCCGATACCGACCTGGGTGGAGCTGCCGGCCGACAGCGACGCGGCAAACACGTCGGCGAACTGGGCGCCGGCCTGCTTGTAGCCGACGGTGCCCGAGTTGGAAACGTTGTTGCTGATGGCGTCGAGCGCCTTGGAAGCGATGGAGAGGCCGCTCAAACCTTGCTGGAATGCCATTTTGGGTCTCCGCTCAGAGGATCTGCTTGATGTCGGACAGGGTGACCAGCTTGCCGCCGCCCACGTCGATGGACACGCTGCCGGCGCTGGTGCGCAGCACGCTGTTCACCGAGCCGAGCTGCAGGGCGGTGGGGCTGAGGCTGGTGTCGCCGCGGGTGGCCTTCACCGACAGGCTGTAGTTGCCGTCGACGGCCTTGGAGCCGTTGTTGGTGAGGCCGTCCCAGGCAAAGTTGTACACGCCGGCGTCGTAGTCGCCGAGTTCGAGGGTGCGCACCTCGAGGCCGTTGGAATCCTTTATCGTCACGCTGACCTTGTCGGCCGGGCTGGTGAGCTCGAAGCCGCCGTAGGCCTTGCCGCTCGACAGGGAGAGGCCGCTGCCGCTCACCATCACGCCCTTGCCCACCAGCGCGGCGGCCTGCATGGCCTCGCCAGACTGGGAGCTCTCGAGCAGCGTGGAGAGGGTGGTGTTGAGCTTGCCGAGGCCATCCACGGTGCTGATCTGGGCCAGCTGGGAGGTCATCTGGGCGTTGTCCATCGGAGACAGCGGATCCTGGTTCTTGAGCTGCTCGGTGAGCAGCCTCAGAAAGCTGGACTGGGTGCCCATCTCCATCGCCTTGGGCGCGCCCGTCGACGTGGTCTTCTGGAGCTTGTTGATGACGTCGGAGCTGGTGGTGGAATTGACAGTGCTCATGATCTGGCTTCCGGAAGTTCGATTACTGGCCGATGGCCAGGGTCTTTTCCATAAGGGTCTTGGCCGTGCCCATCACGTCGGCGTTGGTCTGGTAGGCGCGCGAGGCGGAGATCATGTTGGTCATCTCCTCGACCACGTTGACGTTGGGCATCGTCACGTAGCCCTCGGCGTTGGCGGCCGGGCTCTTCGGGTCGTAGACCAGACGCATCGGCGCGGCGCTCTCGACCACCTGGGTCACGCGGACGCCCTGGGCCGCCGGGCCGGCCATCGGCGTGGCGGCAAACACCACCTGCTTGGCACGGTAGGGCTGGCCGTCGCTCGAGACGACGCTGTCGGCGTTGGCCAGGTTGCTGGCGGTGGTGTTGAGCCGCAGGGACTGCGCATGAAGCGCACTGCCGGCAACCTGGAAGACATTCAACATGCTCATGATGTGCCCCTTACTGGTTCTGGATCGCGCGCTGCATGGTGGTCAGCATGCCGTTGATGAAGGTCAGGCTGGCCTGGTAGTGCACCGAGTTCTCGGCAAAGGCGCTGCGCTCGACGTCCATGTTGACGGTGTTGCCATCGACGGCGCCCTGCTCCTCGGTGCGGAACTTGAGGGCCGCCTCGAGAGGGTTGCTGGCGGCGCCGGCGATGTGGCGCTGCGAGGTGGTCTTGAGGGCCAGGGCGTCGCCCTTGGCACCCAGCGCACCGAACAGGGCCTGGCGGAAATCCAGGTCGCGGGCCTTGTAGTTCGGCGTGTCGGCATTCGCGATATTCGAGGCGATCACCTGCTGGCGATAGGCGCGGGCGTTCAGCGCCGTCTGGTGGAAACGCATCGTGGCATCGAGTCTGTCGGTCATTCCGGTCACCTTTGGGGCTGTATCTGCAATGACTCCATTGCAGCTTCCATGCCAGCCATCCTACCCGGGCACCCCAGCCCGCCATGGGCCGAACAGGCGGCAATTTCCACCCCATTCCACCCTGCGGCAGGCCGCACTTCCGTCACGCCGCTTGCCGCAGCGGCAAACTTTGCCGGCCGCGCCGTGCCGGGCGGCAGCCCAGGCCGCGGGCCAGCGGCCCGGCGCACAATTGCGCTGCGAAAGCGCCGCTATTTCCACCGGCAGCAAGGGCGCCCACATGTTCCAATGGCAGCCATCGACCCTGCGCGCGAGGCGCCCTGCCCCCCACGATGAAACCCGCCTACACCCTCACCGCCCTGCTGCTGATCGCCCTGACGAGCTTCGCTGGCCTCTGCCAGGCTCGCCAGGAGCCGGCCGCCGTGCGCAGCGAGGTATCGCGCCTTCTCCGGCAGCAGACGATCAGCCTGCCCGGCGAGGTGAGCATCCAGGTTGGCGAATTCGCCGCCGACAACGCCCTGCCGCCCTGCGTCCAGCTCGAAGCCTTCCTGCCCCCCGGCGCCCGCGCCTGGGGCCGGGTCTCGGTCGGCGTGCGCTGCCTCGCGCCGAGCCCCTGGTCGGCCTGGGTGCCGGCCGAGGTGCGGGTGAAGGGCCTGTACCTCGTCACCACCGCCCCCCTGACCGCCGGCCAGCTGATCGGCCCCGGCGACATCCGCCGCGAAGCGGGCGAACTCACCGCTCTGGCCGCCGACGTTCTCACAGAACCAACCCAGGCCGTCGGCTACGCGGCCCGCATCGGCCTGGCCGCAGGCCGTCCGCTGGCCGCCAGCCACCTGCGCCTGCCGCCGGCCGTGGTGCAAGGGCAGCCGGTGAAAGTCGTTACCCGCGGCGGCGGCTTCCAGGTGACCAACGACGGCACCGCCCTCAGCACCGCCGGCGACGGCCAGGCAGCCCAGGTGCGGCTCTCCAGCGGCCAGGTGCTGCGCGGCACGGCGCGCAGCGGGGGTGTGGTGGAAGTCACGCTGCCATGAAGACTCAGTTAGCCCTTTCCAGTGCTTGCAAATAAGCTAAAGTTTCATACACATGGGTCGTAAATCTTCTCGACTTATGGAAGAAAGGGCCAAGCCGTGAAGATCGACAACTCAGTCAAGGCAACCGGAAGCCTGCCGTCCAACGACGGACGAGCGCGTTCCGCGAAGGAATCCCCCAAAGCCGAAAGCAGCAACCCCGGCAGCGAACGGGTCGAACTCTCGTCCCTGTCGTCCCGCATGCTGCAGATGGAAGAAGCCATCTCCAACACCCCGGTGGTCGACAGCGCCAAGGTGGACGAGATCAAGCAGGCCATGAGCGAGGGGCGTTTCAAGGTCAATACCGAAAAGGTGGCCGACGGCCTCATCGAGAGCGTCCGCCAGATGCTGTCCACCCAGCAGGCCAGCCAGGCCTGATGCCGCGATGGCGATCGACCCCGGCTTCGCCCAGCGCCTCGCTCTCCTGATTCACGACGAGCGGGCGGGCCTGCAGGGTTTCATTGCCCTGCTGCAGCGTGAAGAAGCGCTGCTGGTCGCAACCCAGATCGACGCCCTCTCGGCCCTGGCCGAGAAGAAGACAGCCCTCTACCGCGCCCTGCAGCGGCTCTCCGACGAGCGGGTGGTGATGTTCTCGCGCCTGGGCGCCAAGGTGAGCGACGAAAACATCCGTATCGTGCTGGCCGACCTGCCCGAGGCCCTTGCGGCATGGCAGGAAGTCATCGCCCTGGCTGCCGAGGCCAAGGAGCGCAACCGCATCAACGGCCAGCTGATCACCGAACGCCTGCAAAACAACCAGCAGGCCCTCAGCGTGCTGCTCGCGGCGGCCGAGCACCCACAGATCTACGGGCCCGACGGCCAGTCCCGCCCCACGGCTTCGCGGCGCCTCTTCGGCGCAGCCTGAGCCCTGCCTGCGCCGCACCGCAGGCTCTTCCGTTCCATCAGGATCAACCCGACGCCAGCCTTGCCGGCAGCCGTCAGGGCTTCGCGCCGCCGTCGGTCGTCGGCACGGGTGGCGCGGCGTCCGCGGGGAGGATTGAATCGGCCACGCCGGAGGCCTTCACCGGGGCCGTCACCGCCGGCTCGACCAGGCGCGACTCGACGAGGATTGTGACCCGCCGGTTGCGGGCCCGCCCTTCCGCCGTGGCATTGTCGGCCACCGGCCGCTGGTCGCCGTAGCCGGCGGCAGTAAGGCGCGACGGGCGCACCCCGCCTTCCACGAACAGCCTCACGACGCTCGACGCGCGCACCGCGGAGAGCTCCCAGTTCGACGGGAACATGACACTGGCGATCGGCATCACGTCGGTGTGCCCCTCGACGGTAATCGGGAACTCCGCATCCGCCACCACCTGGGCCACGGCCCGCAGGGCCCGCACCGCGTCGGGCCCGAGCTGGGCCTCGCCGGGCGCGAAGAGCACCGCCGCGTTGATCTCGACGGTGATGCCGAAGGCGCCCTCGGTGACCCGCACCTGGCCGTCAGCCACCAGCGGGGCGAGCACCTTGCGGATCTCCTCGGCCATGTTGCGCACCCGCTCGGCCTTGGCCCGGCGCTGCTCCTCGGCTTCCGCGCTGGTCGCGGGAAGCGGCCGGATCGACGGGATCGGCGCGATCGCCACCACCTGCCGGCCGGCGTCATGGGTGCCGATGCTGCGGAAGGCCTGGACCACCGAGTCGGACATCACCCGGTATTTGCCCTCGTTGAGGGACGACAGGGAATACATCACCACGAAAAAGGCGAACAGCAGGGTGATGAAGTCGGCGTACGAGACCATCCAGCGTTCGTGGTTCTCGTGCTCTTCCTCTTTCTTTCTGCGTCGCGCCACCGCCCTACCCCGCGTAGCCCTTGAGGCGGCTCTCGATGATGCGCGGATTGTCGCCGTTGGCGATGCCGACCAGGCCATCGACCAGCATCTCGCGCATCGACACCAGAGTGCCGATCACCCCCAGCAGCTTCTTGGAAACCGGCAGGAAGACCAGGTTGGCGGTGCCCACGCCGTAGATCGTCGCGACGAAGGCCACCGCG
>JAKLLM010000081.1 GCA_023150125.1 Zoogloea sp. | reverse complement strand
GAAGCTGTCGTAGAGCGGCGCCAGCGCAAAGCCGAAGGCAAAGAAGAGGCCCGCCAGCACGATCAGGCGCGCCACCAGCCGGCCATGCCGGCGGGGCGGGGGCAGGGAGGTGCCCGCCATGGCGGCTAGCGCTCGATGAAGAAGCCGACCACATACAGGCCGACCGCCAGGGCGCCGAGCACCCAGGCGAAGCGGGTGGATGCCTTGCGGCGCTGGGCGAGATCGGTTTCGGTGAGATGCATGGCGGCGATCCTCCGGATCAATCCTTGATGACGGGCTGGGTTTCCCACGAGTGGTGGGGCGGCGGCGAACTGAGCTCCCCTGCGAGCCCGCGGGTGCCTTCCCACACGCCGTTGCTGGCCTTCTCGCCGCCCTTGATGCAGCGCCAGATGTTGTAGGCGAACAGCAGCTGCGACAGGCCCAGCACGAAGGAACCGACGGTGGAGATGGCGTTGAACTCGGCAAACTGCAGCGCGTAGTCGGGGATGCGCCGCGGCATGCCGGCGAGGCCCAGGAAGAACTGGGGCATGAAGGTGAAGTTGAAGCTGATCACCGTGAGCCAGAAGTGCAGCTTGCCGAGCCGCTCGCTGTACATGTGGCCGGTCCATTTGGGCAGCCAGTAGTAAACGCCGGTCATCACCCCCATGATGCCGCCGGCGAACAGCGCGTAGTGGAAGTGGGCGACCACGAAGTAGCTGTGGTGGTACTGGGCGTCGGCGGCCACGTCGGCCAGTACCAGCCCGGTGAGGCCGGCGATGCCGAACAGCACGATGAAGCCGACCGCGAACAGCATCGGCGTCTCGAAGCTCATCGCGCCACGCCACATGGTGGCGATCCAGCAGAAGAACAGCACCGCCAGTGGCAGCGAGATCGACATGGTGCTGTACATGAAATACAGCAGCGCCGGCACAGGCAGGCCGGCGGTCATGAAGTGGTGGCCCCACACCACCAGCCCGAGCACGCCGATGGCGACGAAGGACCACACCTGGCCGGTGTGGCCATACACCGGCTTGCGGCTGAAGGTGGACAGCACGTGGGGCATCAGCCCCCACACCGGCAGCAGCAGGATGTACACCTCGGGGTGGCCGAAGAACCAGAACAGGTGCTGGAAGAGGATCGGGTCGCCACCGCCGGCCGCGTCGAAGAAGTGGGTGCCGAAGTGGCGGTCGGTGAGCAGCATCGTGACGCCGCCGGCCAGCACCGGCAGGGTGATGATCAAGAGCACCGCGGTCACCAGCCAGCCCCAGCAGAAGAGCGGCATCTTCATCAGCGTCATGCCCGGGGCGCGCATGTTGAGGATGGTGGCGATGATGTTGATCGAGCCCATGATCGAGCTGATGCCAAGGATGTGGATGGCGAAGATCGCAAAGTCCACGCCGATGCCGCCCTGCACCGACAGCGGCGCGTAGAGCGTCCAGCCGGTGGCCACCGCGCCGTCGCCGATTCCGAACAGCGCCAGAATGAAGGGCATGGTGAGCAGCATTGCCG
The DNA here is from genome assembly GCA_023150125.1 of Zoogloea sp. Taxonomy (GTDB): domain Bacteria; phylum Pseudomonadota; class Gammaproteobacteria; order Burkholderiales; family Rhodocyclaceae; genus Zoogloea. Next base: position 9,707 of record JAKLLM010000081.1, on the reverse strand, counting down.
CCGGCGGGAGCAGCCAGAAGCCCCAGTTGTTGAGGCGCGGCAGGGCCATGTCGGGGGCGCCGATCATCAGCGGGATCATCCAGTTGGCGAAGCCGGTGGCGGCCGGCATCAGCGCGGCGAAGATCATCACCAGCGCATGCACGCCGATCAGCTGGTTGAAGAACTCCGGCTTCATGAGCTGCAGCCCGGGCTGGAAGAGTTCGGCCCGCACCGCCAGGATCATCGCGCCGCCGACGAAGAACATCAGCAGCGAGAAGCTCAGGTACATCGTGCCGATGTCCTTGTGGTTGGTGGTGGTGAGCCAGCGCAGCAGGCCGCCCGGCTGAGGGGCATGGCCGCCGTGGCCGTCGAGGGTGTGGGTGGCGGTGTTCATCGACGGCTCCTCTCGGGGAATGCCGGGGCGATGGCCGTGCCGGGCGTGGGCACGCCGGAGCGCCGGCCGGAATCGGATGCGGCGTGGAGGCTCATCGCAGGGCCTTGACCTGGGCGGGCTGGATCATGTCGCCCTTGTTGTTGCCGAAGGCATTGCGCTCGTAGGTGATGACGGCCGCCAGGTCGGCGTCGGACAGCGTGGCCTTGAAGGCCTGCATGGCGGTGCCGGCCTTGCCGTTGAGCACGCGGTCGACGTGGCTGTCGGGGATCAGCCGGCCTTCGGGCGAGAGCAGCGGGCCGGTCACGATCTTGCTGCCCGCCAGGGCCGGGAAGGCCGGCGGGATGCCCTGGCCTTCGGGTTGGTGGCAGGCGGCGCAGTTCTTCTCGTAGGCGGCCTTGCCGGCGGCCATCAGCTCGTCCTTGCTCCAGGCCTTGTCGCTGCCGGCGGCCGCGGCGGCCATCTCGGCCTTCTTGCCGGCAACCCAGGCGGCGTACTCGGGTTCGGGCACCGCCCGCACGACCACCGGCATGAAGCCGTGGTCCTTGCCGCAGAGTTCGGCACACTGGCCGCGATAGACGCCGGGCTCCTCGATGCGGACCCAGGTTTCGCGCAGGAAGCCGGGGATCGCGTCGCGCTTCACGCCGAACTGGGGCACCCACCAGGTGTGGATCACGTCGGTGGAGGTGAGCAGGATGCGCACCTTGCGGCCCACCGGCAGCACCACCTCGTTGTCGACCTCCAGCAGATAATTTTCGCCCTTGGCGGCCTGGCCCTCGATCTGCTCGCGGGGCGTGGACAGGGTGCTCACGAAGCTGATGCCCGAGTCGGGGTATTCGTACTTCCATTTCCACTGCAGGCCGGTGACCTTGAGCACCATGTCGGCCTTGGTGCGGGTGTCCTCCATCTCGATCACCGCGTGGAAGGCCGGGATGCCCATCAGCACGAAGTCGATGAAGAGCAGGATCGCGAAGGGCACCAGCACCCAGAACCACTGCAGCATGCCGGTCGGCCCGCTGAAACCGGCCGGCTGGGCGCCTACGCTCTTGCGGTGGCGGATCATCGAATACAGCATGATCGCGAACACCACCACGAACAAAATGGTGATCACAACCATGAACTGGTTGTGCATCGACAGCGTGTCGCGGCCGATGGGGGTGACGGGTTTGGGGAAGTTCCAGGTGTAATCGGCGAGGGCGCTGGCCGCTCCGAGGGCGAGGCCGGCGCCGAGGGCCAGGCGGGAAAGGGAGGAGGCGCTTCGAGTGCTGCGGCGGCTGGGGTTGAGTATCGTCAAGGCTCCACCTCTTCCTTTTCCGGGATGATCGAAGGGCCTAGCGCAGCCGGCGGGCCGGTTCAGGCGCGAGCGGCTGGCGCCTGGGGCGTGCCGCCAGCCGCCCTGCCCGGGAGCCCGGCGCAGGGTGGCCGATGCGTGGCGGGAGGGCGATGGGGAGCCTCAGCCTGGCTTGCCGGAAGCAGGCGGCGATCGGATGATCGTCTTGCACGGGGATGGGGCGACTGGCCGCGGCGCTGCACTGTGGGCGGCGGCCGGAAAGCGGAGGCGGGATGTGATCAAGGCCGGCGTCGATCGGGCGGCCCGGAATCGAGGCCGCACCGTCCAGCGCCCGGTGTGTGCCGGGCGCTGGAGTGCAGAACGGGCCAGCGGCCCGTTGATGCGTTTCCACCGTTTCTGTTGCGGTGATAGCCATGGCGTCTCCTCCAGGCCCTGCCTGCGACTATTTGACGCAGATCAATTTGTGGCGTCAGTGTAGCATCGGCGGCACGTTTTGCACTGCACTTGTTTGTTTTGCAAGTAACTGAAAATAAAAGGGGTTTTCAATGCTTTCAATGCTGCGGTGCAGCATCCTGGCTTCGGCGCTGATCGGCTTGCTGGCGGCCTGCTCTCCCGGCGGCGGGAGCGGGGCGGGTTTCGTCAATACCGACATCACCGGCGCGAGCTACGGCAAGGGTTTCCAGCTTACCGATCACACCGGCGCGACGCGCAGCCTGGCCGACTATCGCGGCAAGGTCGTCACGCTGTTCTTCGGCTATGTGCAGTGCCCCGACGTGTGCCCGACCAACCTGCTCAACATGGTCGAGGTGATGAAGCAGCTCGGCCCGGATGCCGACAAGGTGCAGGTGCTGTTCATGACCATCGACCCCGAGCGCGACACCCAGGCGCTTCTGGCCGAATACGTGCCGGCCTTCGACCCGCGCTTCGTCGGGCTCCACGCCGACCTGGCCACCACCCAGGCGGTGGCCAGGGATTTCAAGGTGTTCTACCAGAAGCAGGGCGACGTGAAGGGTACGGCATACACCGTGGACCACTCCACCGGCACCTACGTGTTCGACCCCCAGGGGCGGCTGCGGCTGTATGTGAAGCACGGGGAGAAGCCGGAGCTCATTGCTGCCGACATCCGCAAGCTGATCGCCGGGCAGTAGGCCTGGCGGCATGAAAAAAGGGCAGCCTGCGAAGGCTGCCCTTTTTTGTGTGCCGTGGATCAGGCCAGTTCGGCGAGCTGGCTGCGCATCTTCTGCATGGCCTTGGCTTCGATCTGGCGGATGCGCTCGGCCGACACGCCGTATTCGGCGGCCAGCTCGTGGAGCGTGGCGGCTTCGCCCTCGGCCAGCCAGCGGCGCTGGACGATGGCGCGGCTGCGGTCGTCGAGCTTGGCCAGCGCGGTGTGCAGGCCTTCGTCCTGCAGGTGGGCGTACTGGCGCTGGGCGATGACTTCGGACGGCTCGGCGTGGGGGTCGGCCAGGTAGGCGATGGGGGCGAAGCGCTCCTCGTCGTCGTCGGGGCCGGCTTCGAGGGCCACGTCACCGCCGGAGAGGCGGGTTTCCATCTCGCGGACTTCCTCGGGGTTGACGCCCAGGTGCTGGGCCATGGCCAGGACTTCGTCACCCTGCAGCGTGTTGCTGCTGCTCTTCATGCTGCGCAGGTTGAAGAAGAGCTTGCGCTGGGCCTTGGTGGTGGCGATCTTGACCAGCCGCCAGTTCTTCACGATGTATTCGTGGATCTCGGCCTTGATCCAGTGGATCGCGAAGGACACCAGACGCACGCCCCGGTCGGGGTCGAAGCGCTTGACGGCCTTCATGAGGCCCACGTTGCCTTCCTGAATCAGGTCGGAGTGGGGCAGCCCGTAGCCCAGGTACCCGCGCGCGATCGCCACCACCACCCGCAGGTGGGACAGCACGAGCTTGCGCGCCGCTTCCACGTCGCCCTCGTCCCTCAGGCTGCGGGCGAGATCAGATTCTTCCTTCTCGGTCAGCAGGGGGATGCGATTCACGCTCTGGATGTACTGATCCAGGCTGCCGACCGCGGACGGAACAGGAAACGTCAAGGCATGGGACATATAGCTAAACCTCCTTCACGGCAATATTAGCACTCCCAGCCTGTGAGTGCTAAGGGGCTGATTGGTTCCACGGCACCCGGCGCGGGCACGCGGCAGGGCAATCTTCAGGCGCCGGGTAAAGCCTGCGCGCGGCGGGTCGATAAGGGACGCAGGAGCCGTTGGGACGGTCGGTCTGGGGGAGGTGCGTGCGGGGGCTGCACGGGCCGACATACAGCCGGCGTTAAGCGGGATAATCAGGAGGTGCCACGCGCGCCTCGGGTGGGCCGATCATCTGGGGGACGTCGCGTTGCCGCGCAGCGTCCGGTCGTGTGGATATCGGCTTCATCCGCAACAAAGGGTAGGTAATGAACCCCATTTCAAGCCACGTGAAGTCATCGGATGCCCCTGCCCGGCAGACCGTGCTGATCGTCGACGACACGCCGCAGAACCTCACCATCCTCGGGGAGCTGCTGCAGCCTTACTACCGGGTCCGGGCCGCCAATTCGGGCGAGCGGGCCTTGCGGGCCGCCGGCCTCGAGCCGCCGCCCGACCTCATCCTGCTCGACGTGATGATGCCCGGGATGGACGGCTACGCGGTGCTCGAGCACCTGCGGGCCGAGCCGCGTACCGCCCACGTGCCGGTGATCTTCGTGACCGCCATGAACGGCGTCGAGAACGAAGAGCGGGGCCTCGAGCTGGGAGCCGTCGACTACATCACCAAGCCGATCAACCCGGCCGTCGTGCTGGCCCGGGTGCGCACCCACCTCGAGCTCAAGCACGCCCGCGACCGCCTGGCCCTCGAGAACGAATGGCTCGAGCAGGAGGTCGCCCGTCGGATGAGCGAGAACCTGCTGATCCAGGAGCTCAGCGTGCGCGCCCTGGCCTGCCTCAGCGAGGCCCGCGACAACGAGACGGGCCTGCACATCGTGCGCACCCAGACCTACGTCGAGCTGCTGGCCCAGCACCTGCTGGGCAACCCGGCCTTCCAGCCGGCCCTCGACAACGGGCGCCTGCAGATGGTCGTCAAGGCCGCGCCGCTCCACGACATCGGCAAGGTCGGCGTGCCGGACAGCATCCTGCTCAAGCCCGGGCGCCTGACCCCCGAGGAGTTCTCGATCATGAAGTCGCACCCGGTGATCGGCGCCGACGCCATCACCAAGGCCATGGAGCAGGCCCTCTCCGGCGTGGCGCCCGGGGGCGCGGAGCAGGCCACGGGGGCCTTCCGCTTCCTCGAGATCGCCCGGGAGATCTCCCTCGGGCACCACGAGAAGTGGGACGGCAGCGGCTATCCGGCCGGCCTGGCCGGCGAGGCGATCCCGGTCTCTGCGCGCCTGATGGCGCTGGCCGACGTCTTCGATGCGCTGATGACGCGGCGGGTGTACAAGCCGCCGTTCAGTCTCGAGGAGACCACCCGCATCATCTGCGAAGGGCGCGGCAGCCATTTCGACCCGGCGGTGGTCGATGCCTTCCTGGCCCGGCGCGACGAGTTCGCCGAGATCGCCGCGCGCCTCGCCGACCCCGATCCCACCGAAGCCGGGGGCGTGCCATGAACGGCGCCGCGGCCATCCGCTGACTTTCCGGGGAGCCTGCCCATGAGATGGCCGCTGCCGGGTGTTCCGATCGCCTTCGGGGGGCTGGCAGCAGCGCCCGGGCCGGCCCTGGCTTCGGCCCTGCCCGAGGGCGGCACCGGCTATGGCCTGGTGGCGCTGGCCGTGCTGGTCGCCGGGGTGCTGGCCTGGTGCCTCGTGCTGCGTCGGCGGGTGGCGGCGGGTGCGCAGGCCCTGCAGGAATCCCGCCTGACAGCCGAGGCGGCCCGTGCCCAGCTGGAGGCCGAAATGGCCCGGCGGCTGCGCGACCTGGACGACACCACCGCCGAGTTCCGCGCCATCGTCGAAGCCGCCAGCGCCGGCATCGTGCTGATGCGCGATCGCCACATCGTGCACTGCAACCGGCGGATGGACGAGATCTTCGGCTACGCTCCCGGCGAGCAGATCGGGCAGCCGACACGCATCTGGTACGCCAGCGACGAGGACTGGGCGCGGGTCGGCGAGGAGGTGTATCGCAAGGTCTGGCAGGGCGAAAACCACCAGCGCGACGTGCAGGCCCGGCGCAAGGACGGCAGCCCGGTGTGGGTGCGGATGTCCGGGCGGGCGCTGGACCCGGCCAACCCGGAGCGCGGGCTGGTCGGCATCATCGAGGACATCACCCGGGAGCGGGAGATCCTCGGGGAAGCCCAGCGGGCCCGGGCGATGGCCGAGGACGCCGCCCGCATGAAGTCCGATTTCCTGGCCAACATGAGCCATGAGATCCGCACCCCGATGAACGCCATCGTCGGCATGGCCTACCTTGCCCTGCGCACCGACCTCTCGCCGCGGCAGCGCGACTACCTCGAGAAGATCCAGGGCGCCGGCCAGCACCTGCTGGGCATCATCAACGACATCCTCGACCTGTCCCGCATCGAGGCGGGCAAGCTGATGGTCGAGCACATCCCCTTCTCGCTGGAGCGGATGATCGGCAACGTCACCGCCCTGCTGGCCGAGAAAACAGCCGCCAAAGGCCTCGAGCTGATCGTCGACGTGGCCGACGACGTGCCCAACGAGCTCATCGGCGACCCGCTGCGCCTCGGCCAGGTGCTGATCAACTACGCCAACAACGCCGTCAAGTTCACCGAGCGCGGCGAGGTGGCCATCCGCGTCCGCCGGCGGGAGGCCGGCGAGGGGCAGGTCGAACTGTATTTCGAGGTGCGCGACACCGGCATCGGCATCGACGACGACGTGCGCGCGCGGCTGTTCGGCAGCTTCGAGCAGGCCGACAGCTCGACCACCCGCCGCTACGGCGGCAGCGGCCTCGGCCTGGTGATCTCGCGGCGGCTGGCCGAGCTGATGGAGGGCAAGGTCGGGGTGAGCAGCACGCCGGGGGTCGGCTCGACCTTCTGGTTCACCGCCAGGCTGGGCCACGGGCCGGCGGAGCCCTCGCGCTTCGTCCCCCACGCCGAGCTGGTGGGGCGCCCGATCCTGGTGGTGGACGACAACGCCCACGCCCGCGAGGTGCTCGGCGAGATGCTGCGGCGGATGGGTTTCGAGGTGACCGCGCTCGACTCCGGCGCCGCCGCCCTCGAAGAAGTGCGCAGCGCCGAGGCGGCCCGCAGGCCCTACGCGCTGGTCCTGCTCGACTGGCAGATGCCGGGCAAGGACGGCATCACCACCGCCCGGGAGATCCGCGACCTGCCGCTCCTCGATACCCCGCGCATGGTGATGGTGAGCGCCCACGGGCGCGATGAGCTGCTTGCCGCGGCACGGCGCATCGGCATCCAGGACGTGCTGATCAAGCCGGTCACCGCGTCGCTGCTCTTCGACACCGTGGTGCGCCTGCTCGGCCACGCGCCCACGGGCGAGGCCATGCCGGTGCCGGCGGCGCCCCCGGCCCTGGAGTTGTCCCGGCTCGCCGGCTCGCGGGTGCTCCTCGTCGAGGACAACGACCTCAACCAGCAGGTGGCGCTGGAGCTCCTGCGCCAGGTCGGCATGCGCGTCGATGTGGCCGAGAACGGCGCCGTGGCGATCGACAAGCTGCGCGCCCGGCCCTACGACATCGTGCTGATGGACCTCCAGATGCCGGTGATGGACGGCCTTGCCGCCACCCGCGAGATCCGCCGCCTGCCGGGGCTGGCCGGGCTGCCCATCGTGGCGATGACCGCCAACGCGATGGCCGGCGACCGCGAGCGTTGCCTTGCCGCTGGCATGCAGGACCACGTCAGCAAGCCGATCGAACCCGCCCGGCTGTGGGCCTGCCTGCGGCGCTGGCTGAGCCCGAAGGAAACCCCCGCTGCGGCGGCCGTGCCGCCTCCCGCGCCGGCCGCCGCCGGATGGGCCGACAAGCCGCCCGATCTCGCCCCGCTGGCGGGCGTGCCCGACCTGAACGTGCAGGACGGCGTGTGCAACGCGCTGGGCAGGGCCTCGCTCTACCTCGCCCTGCTGGCCCGCTTCGTGGCCGGCCAGCGGGATTTTCCGGCGCATTTCGCCACCGCCCTGGCCGAAGCCGATCTGGTCTCCGCCGAACGTTTCGCCCACACCCTCAAGGGGCTGGCGGCGCAGATCGGCGCCCACACCCTGAGCGATCTCGCCGAGCAGCTCGAGAAGGCCGTGCGCACCCGCGCCGCGGCCGCGGTCCTGGTTCCCCTGCAGGCCGACGTGACGCGCCAGCTGAGGGCACTGCTTGCGGCCCTCGAGACCGCCCTGCCGACGCCGCCGGCAGCGGCCGCGCCGCCGGTGGCCGTCGATGAGGCCGAACTGGCGGCCGTCTGCAGCCGGCTGGCCGAGGCCCTCGCGGCGGACGACTTCGCCAGCGGTGCCCTCCTCGAAACCCACGCGCCGCTGCTGCGGGCGGGGCTCGGCCACCGCTTCCCGCTGATCGCCGAGGCGGCTCGGAGCTTCGACTTCGCGCTGGCCCTGGAGGTCCTGCAGGATGCGATGAACAGCCTGGGCCTGCGTGGCTGAAGGGCCGCTGGCTGCGCCCCGGCCAGGCGCCAGGCGCGGCGGCTGAAGTGTCCGGGGCCGGGCCCGGACGACGGGGCGGCTCAGGCCTCGGGCTGGCCGGTTGCGCCTAGCTCGGGGTGCGCAGCGACGAGGCCGGCGAGGAGGGCGGCGGCTTCTTCGAACTCGAAGAGGGCGATGGCCTGGGTGATCTTCCCGGCGGTGGGGCCGGCGAGCTCGTCGAGCTGCGGCCCCTGCTCGCGCCACAGCGAGGCGGCGTGGACGTCGTTTTCCGCGAGCAGGCGGGCGAGCTCGGCGACGAAGAGCCGCAGGTCGGCGGCGGGCCTCCGTGTGTCGGGCGCCTGCGCCGCGCTCGGGGCCGTGGTGTCTTGCGCGGGCAGCCAGCGGGCCAGGGCCTGGTAGAGGGCGGCCGGGGTGACGGGCTTGGCGAGGTGGTCGTTCATGCCGGCCTCGAGGCAGCGCTCGCGGTCTTCGGCAAAGGCGTTGGCGGTGAGCGCCAGGATCGGCCGTGTGGCGTAGCCGGGCAGGGTGCGGATGGCGATGGCGGCGTCGATGCCCCCCATCACGGGCATGCTGAGGTCCATCAGGATCAGGTCGAAATCCGCCTGCGCGGCCATCGCGACGGCCTCCTGGCCATTCTGGGCGATGGCCACCCGGAGGCCGACGCGCTCCAGCAACTCGCTGGCGATCTCCTGGTTGAGGAGGTTGTCCTCGGCCAGCAGGATGTGGCACCAGGCGTGGGCGGCGAGCTGTGCGCCGATGTCCAGGCCCTGCGGCGCGGCAGGATGCTGGAGGTGGGAGTCGGGGCCGGGCGGCGCGCCATCCGGGGCCCGGCCGGCGGACAGCGGCAGGACGGCCCAGAAGCGGCTGCCGTGGCCGGGCACGCTGTCGGCACCGATCTGCCCGCCCATCAGCTCGACCAGCCCGCGGCTGATGGCGAGGCCCAGCCCGGTGCCGCCGTATTTGCGGGTCGTGGAGTTGTCGGCCTGCTCGAAGGGCTTGAAGAGTTTTTCCTGCTGGGCGGGGCTGAGGCCGATGCCCTGGTCCTCGACCTCGAGGCGCAGCCGGACGTGCTCGCCGGAGGCGCCGTCGTCGATACGCCGGGCACGCAGGATGATCGTGCCGCGCTCGGAGAACTTGACCGCGTTGGACAGGAAGTTGACCAGGATCTGCTCGATGCGCCCCGGGTCGCCGCGCAGGATGGGCGGCAGCTGCGGGTCGATCTCGGTGGCGAGCTCGAGGCCGTTCTGGAGGGCCGTGTCGCGTACCAGGCCGATGGCCCGCTCGCAGGTGGCGGCGAGGGGGAAGTCGATGAGCTCGAGCGCCGCCTTGTCCGCCTCGATCTTCGAGAGGTCGAGGATGTCGTTGATGATGCGCAGCAGGTGGCGGGCGGCGGCGGTGATCTTGCCGATCCGCTCGCGCTGGCGCGGGGCGGTGATCTCCCGCTCGAGCAGGTGCGCCAGGCCGATGATGGCGTTCATCGGCGTGCGGATCTCGTGGCTCATGGTGGCCAGG
>JAKLLM010000080.1 GCA_023150125.1 Zoogloea sp. | reverse complement strand
ACCAGCAGGAAGGCCACCATCACCAGCGCCGGCAGCAGGCCGGCGAGGAACATGGTGTTGATGGGCACCCGGGCGATGATGGCGTACATGATCAGCGGCACCGACGGGGCCAGCAGCACGCCCAGCGCGCTGGCGCTGGTGACGAGGCTGATGCCGCGCCGCTCGGGCACGCCGGCGTCCCGCAAGAGCGGCAGCAGCAGCCCGCCGAGGGCCAGGATGGTGACGCCGCTGCCGCCGGTGAAGGCCGTGAAGAACGAGCACAGCACCGCCGCCGCGGCCACCGTGCCGAGGGCGCCGCCGCCGAAGCAGGCGGTGAACAGCGCGCCCAGCCGGGCCGCCGCGCCGCTGCGGGCGAACACCAGCCCGGCCAGCGTGAACAGCGGCAGGGCTGGCAGCGAGGGGTTGACGGTGATCTGGTAGTGGGACAGCGGCACCGAGGCCAGCGGCTGGCCTTCGGACCAGAACAGCGCCAGGGCCAGCCCGCCCAGTGCCGCGAACACCGGCGCGCCGGCCAGCAGCACCGCCACCAGCCACAGCACGAAGGGCCAGAGCGGCAGGCTGGCGCCGTCGAAATGCCGGGCGAACAAAAAGCCGGCCGCGGCGAGGCCCGCACCGCGGAGCGCCCCCATCCAGGCCCGCCTGGCCCCCCGCGCGCCGAGGCGCACGGCGAGGATCGCGAAGCCCGCGGGCATCAGTGCCTGCACCCACCACGCGGGCAGGCCGTAGGCCAGCGCGCGGCCGGCGTCGATCTCGCTGGCGACGAAGGACCAGCTGGCGGCAGCGAGCATGCCGGCCAGTAGCGCGGCGCTGGCGTCGGCGAAGCTGCGCGCGGCCTGCTGGACCCGCGGGTTGGCGGAGGCCGCAAGGCCGCCGCCGAGGGTGGTGAGGTGGCCGCTGCGCTCGGCCAGGATCGCGCCGAACATCGCCAGCGCCAGGCCCAGGTGCTGCACCAGCAGCGGGGCATTGTCGATGCCCCGGCCGTGGAGCGGCCGCAGGGCGATCTCGACGAGCGGGATCAGGGTCATCAGCGCCAGGGCCAGGGAGGCGATGGCTTCGTCGAAGGGTAGGCGGCGCATGGGGGAGGGCTGTGTTTGCGCCCTCCCCCGAAAAGGGGAGGGTCAGGGCTGGGCGAGGATGCGATGCGTGGCAGGCATGATGTAGGTGCGGCTTCAGCCGCACGCGGAGATCAACGCGTAGGACTCGCCTGCCTTGGCCGGTGGAGTGCGCCTGAAGCCGCACCTGCAGCTGCTTTTGGCTCCGGCACCGCAGATGGGGCAGGTAGGGGCGTGAGAGCCTTCAGCGCTTGCCGGCCCGGTAGTCCTTGAGCAGCTTCATCACCTCGTCGAAGGTCTCGGCGGGGACCATCCTGCCGCGGATGCGGGAGTAGAGCTGCTCGGCGAGGGTGTTCCATTCCTTCATCTGCTCGGGGGTCGGGGTGTGCACCTGCAGGCCGCGCTTCTTCATGGCGTCGACGGCCTCGTCCACCTCCTTGCGGGCCTGGCTGCGCATCTGCAGGCCGGCGCGGGTGCCGGCGGCCTTGAGCGCGTCGCGGGCGGCGGGGCTCATCTCGTCCCAGCTCTTTCGGGTGACCACCAGGGCGCCGACGATGGGCGCCCAGTTGATGTCGAGCATGTGGCCGGCGGTGGCGTACACCTGGCTGGCCAGCGCGAAGTAGGGGGTGGCAGGGACGGCGCTGATCATGCCGGTCTGGATCGAAGGCAGGATGTCGCTGGTCTCGAGGGGCACCGGGGTGTAGCCGAGGCTCTTCATGATGTCCTGCTGCTCGCTCTCGCCGGCCCAGGCGAAGAACTTCATCCGGCGGTAGTCGTCGGGGCGCACCGCGGGCTCCTTCGAGAAGAAGCGCACCCAGCCGGCGTCGCCCCAGGCGAGCACCACGAAGCCCTTGTCGAGAAACTTCTTCTCCATCGCCGGGCGCATCTTCTCACGTACGTAGTCCACCTCGTCCCAGCTGCGGAAGAGCAGGGGCATGTTCTGCAGCGCGGCGATGGAGGGTTCGATCTCGCGCAGGCCGACCACCGACAGCAGCGCGCCCTGGAGCTGGCCGATGCGCATGCGGCGGGCCATGTCGGTCTCGCCGCCCTGGCTGCCGTCGGGGTAGACCAGGTACTTGGCGCCGTCGCCCTGGGCGTTGCGCCAGGCTTCGCCCACCTCCATCAGCTGGCGGTGGTACAGCGAGTTCTTGGGCGCGAGGGTGCCGATGCGGAGCTGGCCGGGGGCGGCCTGGGCCTTGCCGGCGGCGACGAGCCCGACCATCAGGCTGAACAGCAGACCGAGCAGGCTGATGCGGTGGGCGGTGAGGAAGGTGCCGATGCGAAGCATGGAGGAGTCCTGGAGGGCGGGTTCAGAAGAGGTCGTCGGCGTTGCCGAGCAGCCAGCGGGCGCGGCGGCGCATGACTTCGTTGGCGAGGGCGTGGGAGCTGCCGGCGGCGTCGTGCACGGCAAGGGCCTGCTGCAGCAGCGCGACGAAGGCGGCTTTGTCGCCGGCTGGCTGGGCGATGCCTTCGGCCTTGGCCACCCAGGCGCCGGCGTTGTGCCCGCCGGAGAGGCGGATGGCCTCGTCGAAGAGCTCGGCGGCGCGGGCCGGGCTGCCGCCGGGGCGGGCGACCTCGAAGCTGCCCATCAGGCTGGCCAGGCTGCCGTCGCCAAAGGTGGGGTCGGCGCGCCAGGCAAGGTGGGCGAGGCGGATGGCGAGGGGCAGGTCGGCGACGGTGTCGGGGTTGTCCTTGGAGAGGGAGATCTGCCCGCCCCAGGCGGCGGCGCCCCAGTAGGCGAGGGGGACGTCGTCGGCGGCCAGGCGCAGGGGGCTGTCGGGCCGGGCGAGGGCGGCGCCGAAGCCCGGGTGTCGGGCTTCGAGGGCCGTCAGGGCGTGGTCACGCCCACGCCGGTAGAGCCGGGCGGCGCGGTGGCGCAGCCGGTCGGCAGCACGGGCGTCGGTGGCGTCGAGGCGGTCGGCTTCGAAGGCTACGAAGGCGTAGGCGTACTGGGTGAAGCCCGCGGCGATGGCGGCGGCGAGGCTGGCGTGGCCGGGCTGGGCGCGCAGCACCGCCTCGGAGAGCTTGAGGTGGTAGGGGGCGGCGTCGCGGGCGAGGTCCAGATCGGTCTCGCTGGCCTGGCCCTGGGCGGCGAGCTCGTCGGCAAGCTGGCCGAGAATAAGTTGCCTTGGGGTGCAGGCGGAAAGCAGCAGGGCGGCGGCGAGCACGGCAAGGCCGTGCAGCAGGCGGGGCAGGGCGGGGCGGCGGTGGTGCGCCATGGGCGGGGCGACGGTGGCCGGCGTGCCGGCGTCGGGTAAAGGGACGCCAGCACGATAGCCGTGGCATGTTGCACCCCGGTTGCGTGGGGGTTGCGCCGATGTTGCGCCGCCCCCGCCGGGGCTAGAAACCGAAGTAGCGGTCGGGCCGGTGGTTGATGCCGATGACCAGGTTGAGGGCCGCCGCGCTGAGGATGGATAGCCCCACCTCGCCGGGGCTGACGACCAGCAGACCGAGGCTGAGGATGCACACATCGAGGCTCATCTGCACCGTGCCGGCGCGCCAGCCGCGGGTTTTCTGAAGGTAGATGGCGAGCACGCCGGAACCACCCAGGCTGGCCCCGTGGCGCATCAGGATGAGGATGCCGATGCCGGCCAGCAGGCCGCCCATCACCGCGGCAAAGACCGGGTCGAGGCGGCTGAAGTGCACGAGGCCGGGGATGATCTCGGTGAACAGCGACAGGGTGCCCACCGCGCAGAAGGTCTTGAAGGTGAAACGCTTGCCCAGGGCGGCGAGCCCGAAGACGTAGAAGGGCAGGTTGACCAGGAACAGGACGAGCCCGAGGCGCCAGCCGGACAGATAGTGGAGGAGGAAGGACAGCCCGGTGGTGCCGCCGGTGAGCAGCCGGCTCTCGCGCAGCATGAGGATGGAGAGGGCCACGAAGAGACAGCCGGTGATGAGGGCCTGGAGGTCTTCGATGGGCGTGTGGGGGGCGGCGCCGGAGGGGTGGGGCGCTTGGAGGTCGGCGGAGGGCATGTCAACCGGGGCTCGGGTGGGGATGGCGCCATGATAGCGAATCGGGTGTTGCAATGCGGCAATGCGATCGTGTCGCGATGGTGCCGGTGAGGCGCGCCAGGCGGGAGCGATCGGCAAAAAAGAGCCCGGCCGTTGCGGGCCGGGCTGGAAAAGGGATCAAGGAACAGACAGAACCAGAAACCCTTGGGATGCTCGTTAGGCCGGTGGGCCGGTAGCCTGCGGGCCGTGGGCCACCGGCGGGGTGGGGTCAGACGGCGATCTCGCCGCCGTTCGTGCGGGTGATGACGACGGTGGCCGAGCGCGGGCGCTTGTTGGAGGCGGCGTCGGTCTGGCTGGCGGGCCAGTGGCTGGTCATGGCGGTGAGGCTGCCGTCTTCGCCCGGGTGCTGGACGTTGATGAACATCGTCTTGCGGTCGGGGGTCATGGCGACGCCGGTGATCTCGCATTCCTTGGGGCCGACCAGGAAGCGCCGCACGGTGGTGGGGGTGGCGTTGGCGCCCTTGATGGTGGGGGTGCCGCCGGCGGCTGTCACGGCGCTGCCGTCGCCGACCTTGCCGGGGATGGCGGCCAGCATCATGCAGTTGGTGACATCGGTGTAGGCGCCATCGTCGGTCTGGATCCACAGCATGCCGTTCTGGTCGAACCACAGGCCGTCGGGGCTGGAGAAGTCGTTGACGTCGGTGAGCCCGGAGAGGTTCACGTCGGTGGCGGCACCGGCTTCGGCGGCGAAGAGGTAGATGTCCCAGGCGAAGGTGGTGGCGGCCGGGTCGTTACCGGTTTCGCGCCAGCGGATGATGTGGCCGTTGGGGTTGCCCTTCTGGCTGGTGGTGCCGTTCTTGAGGTCTTCGTAGTAGCGGGGGTTGGCGGTGTCGGGCTTGAGCTGGCTGCCGGTGGGCGTGGCGCTGGGGGCGACGCGGTTGCTGTTGTTGGTGAGGGTCATGTAGACCTCGCCATTGATCGGGTTGACCGCGCCCCACTCCGGGCGGTCCATCTTGGTGGCGCCGACCGCGTCGCCGGCGAGGCGGGCGTGGACGACCACGTCGGCCTGGTCGGCGAAGGCGTAGGTGGCGTTGCCGGCGTCGAGGCCGTTCTTGCCGTGGGTGAGTTCGACCCAGGTGCCGCTGCCGTCGGCGTTGAACTTGGCGACGTAGAGGGTGCCTTCGCTCATGTACTTCTGCCCGGCGGCGTGGCCGCGGCCCACGTCGGCGGCGTCCCACAGGGCCTTCGAGACGAACTTGTAGATGTATTCGTTGCGCGAGTCATCACCCATGTAGAAGACGACCGGCTTGCCGGCGACGGCCTTGCAGGGCCAGCAGCCTTCGTGGGCGAAGCGGCCGAGGGCGGTGTGCTTGACCGGGGTGGAGGTGGGGTCGAAGGGGTCGATCTCGACGATCCAGCCGAAGGTGTTGAAGATGTTGCGGTAGTCGGCGGCGGCGCTGGCGCCGGTGACGGAGGCGCTCCAGCGCACGTAGAGGTCGTCGCTGCCGGCGGTGTCCCACAGGTAGGGGCTGCGACGGCCCTGGGTCATGCCGTAGCGGTTGAGGCCGACGACTTCCTTGGCGCTGCGCAGGGCGTTGTCGCCGGCGGCGCGGGCGATGACGTTGGTGAAGTTTTCTTCACAGGTGAGGTAGGTGCCCCACGGGGTGTAGCCGTTGCCGCAGTTGTTGTTGGTGCCGCGGGTGGCGGTGCCGTCGGCGGAGTACTTGGTCTGCACCAGCGCGTTGCCGCGGGCCGGGCCGCTGAAGGCCATCGGGGTGGCGGAGGTGATGCGGCGGTTGTAGGTGGAGCCCTTCACCATGCTCATCGCGGTGCCGCTGGCGCCGCGGCGGATCTCGGCGACGCTGACGCCGTGGGCGTTGATCTCCTTGTCCACCTCGGCGGCGACGGTGCGCACGTTGCTCACCACGGTGCGACCGGCGGGGTGCAGCGCGAAGGGGCCGACGACGTATTCGTGATTCACGCAGATCAGGCCGCGGTCGGAGCGGTTGGCCTGGTAGGCGCCGGCATCGGACAGGCCGAAGTAGTGCATGCCGTCGTGGCCGTCGCCGATGCGGTTGGTGTAGGAGGCGGCGGTTTCGCTGCCGTTGTCGGCCCAGGCGGCGTCGGTGCTGGTGAGCGGGTCGCCGAGGGCGTGGAGGATGCTGACCTCGTAGCCGGCGGGCACGGTGACGATGTCGTTCTTGTTCTTGGCGACGGCGTCGAAATTGAGGGCGAGGGCGCTGTCCTTGCTGCTGGAGCTGCCGCCACAGGCGCTGAGGCTGCCGCCCAGGAGGGTGGTGGCGGTGACGGCGATGCCACCCTTGAGCACGCCACGGCGGTTCATGCGCACGGCGATGATGTCGTCGATGTGGGTGTTGGCGGACGGGTTGGTGCTTTCGCCGTCGTTCATGGGCGAGGTGTTCTCGACGGCATTGGACGTCATGGACATGCTGCAGATCTCCGGTGGGCTTCGAATGGGGCGCGATGATGAGGGCTGCAGGTGACGGTTTGATTAAGGCTGGCGCGCGCTGGAAGCCCGTCGCGACCCGTTTACCGAGCTGGCATGGTGCACGGCATGGGCCAAAAAAAACGGCGCCCGAAGGCGCCGTCTTGAAGCAGCGGTGAAACCCGATTACTTCTTGCCACCCATCTTGGTGAAGGCCTGGAAGGCTTCGGTGGAGGCCTTGGTCATCTGCTCGTAGGCGGCGCGGGCGGTGTCCATGGCGCCCTGGATGGTGCCGAGGGCGTTGTGGTCGCCGACGGGCATGCCCTTGAACATCTTCTGGATGGATTCGAACATGTCGGCGCCGCCGCCGGTGAGCTGCTCGCTGACCATCTTGCCGACTTCGGCCTGGGTCTTGGCGGTGATCTCGGCGATCTCGCGGGCGCAGGACAGCATCTTCTCGGTGGTGCTCTGGGCGTAGGCGGTGCGCAGGTTCATGGCTTCGGCCGGGTCCTTCACGGAGGAGAGGGCCTTGGCGTTGGCGACGCCTTCTTCAAACAGGGACTTGGCGGTGCCGACCTGCAGTTCCATGATGCGCTGGGAGTTCTCGATGGAGAGCTGGGCCAGGCGCATGGCGGCTTCGAGGTTCTTCTTCTGGATTTCGTTGAGTTGCTGTTCGTTCTTGGTTGCCATGTATCCGTTCCTCCGCACTTGTGTCTTAGAAGTTTGTTTAGAGATGCCGTCGATCAGCCACTCATCGAGATCTCACCTGAAAAAGATAGCACACCGCCTTGGGTGATGAATGATTCGAGATCAAATAATCGACGCTTGAAACCTGAATTGTTGCACTGCAGCAACAGTCTTGCGGATGGCTGCCTCCCGGCTACCGCAGCGCCCGCTCACTGGCCGCCGCTCTGCTTCTTGAGGCGGTAGTTGAGCTGGGGGCGGGTGATGCGCAAAAGGCGTGCCGCACCCGACAGGTTGCCGCCCGACTCGCGAACCGCATGCTGGATCAGGGCCTCTTCGAGGGCGTCCAGGCCGACCCCGGCTTCGATCACCCGCGCGCACAGCTTGCCCAGCGCGACCTCGGCATCCGTCAGGTTGCCGGTGGCGTCGACGATGTGCTGGACGTCATCGTGGTCGTGCGGCTCGGCAAACAGGTGCTCGACTTCGATCCAGTCGTTCTGGGGGGTGAGGATGATGCCCCGCTCGATGATGTTCTCGAGCTCACGGATGTTGCCAGGCCAGCTGTAGGACTTGAGGGCACGCATGGCCTTGTCGGTGATTCCGGCGACGTGCTTGTCGTGGAGCGCGCTGAAGCGGTGCAGCATGGCCTCGACCATAGGCGCGATGTCGGTGACCCGCTCGCGGAGCGGCGGGATCGTGACGGGGTAAACATTGAGCCGGTAGAAGAGGTCGCTGCGGAAACGCCCGGCCTTGACGGCGGCCTGGAGGTCGACGTTGGTGGCGGCCACCAGGCGCACGTTGATCTTGCGGACCCGCTCGTCGCCGAGGCGCTCGATCTCGCCCTCCTGGAGCACGCGGAGCAGCTTGGCCTGGGCCGAGAGCGGGAGCTCACCGATTTCGTCGAGGAATAGGGTGCCGCCCTCGGCCCGCTCGAACTTGCCCATCCGCGAGGCGTGGGCGCCGGTGAAGGCACCTTTCTCGACGCCGAAGAGTTCGGACTCGATCAGCTCGCCCGGCAGCGCGGCGCAGTTGACGGCGACGAAGGGGTTGGCGGAGCGCCGGCTCATGTCGTGGAGGGCGCGGGCGAAGCGCTCCTTGCCGACGCCGGTCTCGCCCAGCAGCAGGACAGTGACCTGGGTGGCGGCGGCCTTGTCGATCAGCGAGTAGGCGCGCCGGAAGCCCTGGGACGATCCGATGAGGTTCTGGGGCTGCCGGCAGCTCTCGATGGAGGCGCGCAGGGCGTCCACCTGGCCGCGCAGCTCGAGCATGTGGTTGAGGATCGAGTCGGCCTCGTAGTAGGGCGTCAGCTCGTGGGCGTCGGGCCACTCTTCGACCGGCTTGCCGACGATGCGGCACTGGCTGCGACCGGTGGCGGCGCACTCGACTTCCTTGAACAGGATGAAGCGCCCCATGAAGGCCGAGGTGTAGCCCGAGGCGTAGCCGATCTGCATCCAGCAGACGGGGTCGGTGGTCTGGCCGTACTCGCGGACATGCACCTCGGCTTCATAGGAGTTGTCCCACAGGAACTCGCCGTTGAAATGCCCGCTCGCGGGGTCCATCTCGATCTTGACCGGGGTGACGATCACGCTGCCTTCGAGCATGTGCAGCTGGGGGCCCGCGAAGAAGGTGTCCTGCTCGCTGCGCCCGGAGCGGACCTTCTTGGCGAGCTCGGCGTCGCGGGCGCCCGAGGCGTAGCCCATGCGGGTGAGGATCCGGCGGGCCTGGTCGATGCCGACCGATTCGATGAGCTCCTTGCGCAGGGCCGACAGGGCGGCGGTGTGCATCAGGAGCATGCGGTTCTCGTCGAGCCAGATCAGCCCCTTGTCGGCGCAGAAGCGAACGAGATTTCGCAGGTCGCTATCCGGCGGGTATCGGGTGGTGCTCACGTTTTCTCCTCCGGTCTTCTCCGCTGCTCGGTAGAAGTTGTGATTGCCGGCAAGAGCGGCCGGGGCAGCGGTAGATTGTCCTTATACCACGCACGCAGAAGCACTTCGAGGACCTGGTGCATAGCTCAGGCTTATGAATAAATAAGCTTGTGTTATTGCAATATCTACGATAATAATACAAAATCTCGAGAAAACGGGAAAGAAATATCGTTACAGCAGGGCCGCCGACAAGAGTGGCCGCCAGCGGGGGAGGAGAAAAATGGCAGACAAATTTCTGGTTCACATCGAGAACAGCGCTGAGGAGTACTTCTGCGCGTCCGATCAGGACCTACTGCGGGGCATGGAGGCCCTGGGGCGACGGGGCATCCCCGTGGGGTGCCGGGGCGGTGGCTGCGGGGTGTGCAAGGTGCAGATCACGGCCGGCGAGTACGAGGCGCGCAAGATGAGCCGCTCCTACGTGAGCGCCGAGGAGATCGCCCAGGGCATCGTCCTGGCGTGTCGGGTCTATCCCCGCAGCGAGATCCGCCTGGAAGTCCAGGGCAAGATGATCAAGGCCTTCGGCGGCGCTGCGCCGGGCCAGGAGAAGGCACCCAAGCCTTGAGTGTTGGCCCGCCTCGCGGGCTCGGTTTTCAAGTTTTGCGACCAGGAGCGTCAAGCCGGCAGATCCCTCCCTCCTGTCGGGCTCCCTGGTTTTTTTAGGCCGTCACGTATTCGTGACGGCTTTTTTTTGCGCCGTACATCGTGATGCCGCCCGCCCGCTGCGGTCGGCGGGTATGAAAAATGCGTGGGAGGGGAGGCTTGCCGGCCGCGCGCTGGCCGCTGTCGCGCGGTGGTGGGCCCTGGGCCGGGTGCCCGGGCCTTGCGGTTCGGGTGTTCGCGGTCGGGCGGCGGCGCCGGCAAGCAAAAAATCTGCTTATGCGCCTATTAACCAGAACATCAAGTTGCGCTGCAGCAATTCATCAATTGGTTGAGCTGCCGAAGTGGTTTTTGCTGAAAAAATCTTCCTGAAAAATAATTGTTGTTTTAAATCAATTTATTGCGGCATCTGGCACGTCACTTGATAGGGAGTAGGTGCAGTTCCCAGACCAGACAGAGGAAGTAATGAGCGAGCCGACAGAGCAACCGGTAGACGTAAATCGAAAGTATGTCCGACTCGTCGAAAGGCGACCGGACGGGCTGGTGGAGTTCGAGTTTTCCATTTCCGATCCGACGATCTTCGTCGAGTTGCTGCTCCCGGAGGCAGCCTACGAAGATTTCTGCCGGACCAACCGGGTGGTGCTTCTGGAAGGCAGCCGCCCGGAGGAGGACGAGGGCGACTTCAACTGGACGCTGCACGAGGCGACCCACCAGCGCTTCCGCTGAAAACCCCGGCGCAATCCCGGATTCGACATAACAAGGAGGAGAAGTACATGCAAATCGACCTGCAAACGATAGCCATCAAGCCGCTCCGGCACACCTTCGACAACATCGCCCGCCGCATCGGCGCCGACAAGCCCGCCACGCGTTACCAGGAAGGCACCCTGGACATGCAGCAGGAGGCGAACTTCCACTACCGGCCGACCTGGGACCCGGACCACATGATCTACGACCGTGCCCGCACGGTGATCAAGATGGCCGACTGGTATTCCTTCAAGGATCCGCGCCAGTTCTACTACGGCGCCTACACCATGGCCCGGGCCAAGCAGCAGGACACCGCCGAGGCCAACTTCGACTTCGTCGAGAGCCGCGGTCTGGCTGCCAACCTCCCCGAAGAAGTGCGCGACACCGTGCTCAAGCTGCTGGTGCCGCTGCGCCACGTGGCCTGGGGCTCGAACATGAACAACGCTGCCGTCTGCGCCTACGGCTACGGCACCGGCTTCTCGCAGCCGCACATCTACCACTCGATGGACCAGCTGGGCATCGCCCAGTACATCACCCGCGTCGGCATGCTGCTGGGCAGCGTCGACGTGCTCGACGAGGCCAAGAAGGCCTGGGTGGAAGACGATACCTGGCAGGGGCTGCGCCGCTTCGTGGAAGACAGCATGGTGCTGAAGGACCCGTTCGAGCTGTTCGTCGTCCAGAACGTCGTGCTCGACGGCCTGCTCTACCCGCTGGTGTACGAAACCATCATCGACGACGTGCTCTCCGCCAAGGGCGGCACCTCGGTGGCGATGCTGACCCAGTTCATGACCGACT
>JAKLLM010000079.1 GCA_023150125.1 Zoogloea sp. | reverse complement strand
CATCGCACTGCAGACCAACGAAGACACCCGTCAGATCGTCGACGCCATCCTCCAGGACAACCCCCACGCCGTTGCCAACGAGCAGCCGGCGATGGTGAAGATCGACGCCGAGAACAAGCTGGTCGTGCGTCGCGAGACGATCGAGGAGCTGATCGGCCGCCCCTACGATCTGCAGGAGATGCAGATCCACATGATCACCATGTCTGGCAACCTCGACCAGACCGACGACGAAATGACCCTTTTCTGGAACGCCTGAGAGCCCCAAAGGAGACAACACAATGGACATGCAAGTAGCCAAGAAAAAGCTCGGCCTGAAAGAGCGCTATGCGGTCATGACGCGCGGCCTCGACTGGCAGCCGTCGTACCAGAAGATGGAAGACATCTACCCTTACATCGCCTACGAGGGGATCAAGATCCATGACTGGGACAAGTGGGAAGACCCCTTCCGCCTGACCATGGACGCCTACTGGAAGTACCAGGCCGAGAAGGAGCGCAAGCTGTACTCCGTGCTCGACGCCTACATCCAGAGCAACGGCCACCTCAACGTCACCGATGCGCGCTACCTCAACACCGTCAAGCTGTTCCTGAGTGGCATCAGCCCGCTCGAGTACGTCGCGCACCGCGGCTTCGCCCATGCCGGCCGCCAGTTCCCCGGCCCCGGCCCGCGCGTCGCCTGCCTGATGCAGTCGCTCGACGAGATCCGTCACGCGCAGACCCAGATCCACGCGATCTCGAATTACAACAAGTACTACAACGGCATGCATGACTTCCATCATGCCCACGACCGCGTGTGGTTCCTGTCGGTGCCGAAGAGCTTCTTCGACGACGCCATCACCGCTGGCCCGTTCGAGTTCATGGTCTCGATCGGCTTCTCGTTCGAGTACGTGCTGACCAACCTGCTGTTCGTGCCCTTCGTCTCGGGCGCGGCCTACAACGGCGACATGGGCACCATGACCTTCGGCTTCTCGGCCCAGTCCGACGAAGCCCGCCACATGACCCTCGGCCTGGAAGTCATCAAGTTCATCCTCCAGCAGGACCCGGCCAACGTGCCCATCGTCCAGCGCTGGATCGACAAGTGGACCTGGCGCGGCTACCGCGTGCTGACCCTCGTCGCGATGATGATGGACTACATGCTGCCCAAGCGCACGATGAGCTGGAAGGAAGCCTGGGAGGTTTACTTCGAGCAGAACGGCGGCGCGCTGTTCAAGGACCTGGCCCGCTACGGCATCAAGATGCCCGACTGCGCCGCCCAGATCGCCCTCGAGAAGGACCACCTTTCGCACCAGGCCTGGAGCACCTTCTACAACTACGGTGCCGCCACCAACTTCCACACCTGGATGCCGGACGAGGACGAGATGGCCTGGCTGTCGGCGAAGTACCCGAACAGCTTCGACAAGCACTACCGCCCGCGCTACGAGTTCTGGCGCGAGCAGGCCGCCAAGGGCAACCGCTTCTACAACAAGACGCTGCCCATGCTGTGCCAGACCTGCCAGATCCCGCTGGTGTTCACCGAGCCCGGCGACCCCACCAAGATCTGCTACCGCGAAGTCGACTACAAGGCCGAGAAGTATCACTTCTGTTCCGACCACTGCAAGAAGATCTTCGAAGACGAGCCCGAGAAGTATGTCCAGGCCTGGATGCCGGTGCACCAGATCTACCAGGGCAACTGCTTCCCCGAGGGCACCGACCCGACGGTGGAAGGCTTCGACCCGCTGGCCGCGGTGCTGCAGTACTACCACCTCGAGCACGGTCGCGACAACCTCGATTTCGACGGTTCGGAAGACCAGAAGAACTTCGAAGCCTGGCACGGTCAGGCCACCAAGAACGTCTGACGCCCCCGCTGCGGGCCCTCGCCGGGCCCGCAGCGAGCGCACACACAACAGGAGACAAGACATGGCTGTAGCTGCCGTCAAGGAATACCAATTCGCCCCCGCGGACACCATGGACAAGTTCCATGGCGCCCAACTGCTCTACATCGGCTGGGAAGACCACCTGATGTTCTGCGCGCCGTTCGCCTTCCCGTTCCCGCCGACGATGCGCTTCGGCGACATCATCGCCGGCGTGCTGCCGGGCGTCTTCGGCTACCACCCGGATTTCGCCCAGATCGACTGGTCGAAGGTCGAGTGGCTGAAGTCGGGCCAGCCCTGGACGCCGGACGTGGAGAAGTCCCTGGCCGACAACGGCCTCAAGCACAAGGACGTGATCCGCTTCCGCACGCCGGGCCTGACCGGCATCAAGGGTTCCTTCAGCTGAACCCGCTTCAAGCGGGCGGCCCGCCCTGGCGGGTCGCCCTGCGTCGAGCATGTAGTTCGCCAGATCGATAACGGATAACAAAGCATGACTTACGAACTGACCATTGAACCGATCGGCCAGACGATCGAAGTCGAGGACGACCAGACGATTCTCGACGCCGCCCTGCGCGCCGGCATCTGGCTGCCCCACGCCTGCTGCCACGGCCTCTGTGCCACCTGCAAGGTGATCGTGACCGAAGGCGAAGTGGATCACGGCGACGCGTCCAGCTTCGCGCTGATGGATTTCGAGCGGGACGAGGGCAAGACCCTGGCCTGCTGCGCCCGCCTGCAGAGCGACGTGACGATCGAGGCCGAGATCGACGAAGACCCGGACGCCGAGTCCATCCCGGTGCGTGACTTCCCGGGCACCGTGTCGCGCATCGAGACGCTCACGCCGACCATCAAGGGCATCTTCGTCGAGCTCGACGAGGCCATCCATTTCCAGGCCGGCCAGTATGTGAACGTCGACATCCCGTCCCTCGGCATCAGCCGCGCCTTCTCCCTCGCCAACGTGCCATCCACCGGCCGCGAGATCGAGCTCAACATCCGCATCGTGCCGGGCGGCGTCGGCACCACCTACCTCCACGAACAGCTGAAGGTGGGCGACCGCATCAAGATCTCCGGCCCCTATGGCCGCTTCTTCGTGCGCAAGTCGGCCAACTCGCCGTCGATCTTCATGGCGGGCGGCTCGGGCCTGTCGAGCCCGCGCTCGATGATCCTCGACCTGCTCGAGGAGGGCAGCACTCTGCCGATCACCCTGGTCTATGGCCAGCGCACCCGCAACGAGCTCTACTACCACGACGAGTTCGTGGCCCTGGCCGAGAAGTACCCCAACTTCACCTACGTCCCGGCGCTGTCGGACGAGCCGGCCGATTCCGACTGGACGGGCTTCCGTGGCTACGTGCACGACGCGGCGAAGGCGCACTTCGACAACGACTTCCGCAACAACAAGGCCTACCTGTGCGGGCCCCCGGTGATGATCGACGCCTGCATCACCACGCTCATGCAGGGCCGGCTGTTCGAGAACGACATCTACACCGAGAAGTTCTTCTCGGCGGCAGACGCGCAGCAGGTCCGCAGCCCCCTGTTCAAGCGGGTGTGAGCGGTGTCGCCCGCCGGTCTCCGGCGGGCGTCCTGGCGGGCTTGATTATTGTCAAGAAATATCGAGATTCTTATGTTTTGTCGGGAATAAATCGATATTCTCTACAACGCTTCATTTGTTTCACAACCACAAACCAGCCCCGGTCCGGACCATACCGGGCGGGCATACTTGGAGGAGATTCTCATGGCAATGACTGGTGTTCTGCGTCCCGGCCACATTTCGCTGCGCGTCCTGGACCTCGAAGAAGGCATCAACTTTTACAAGAACACCCTCGGTCTGGTCGAAACCGGCCGTGACGACCAGGGCCGCGTCTATTTCAAGGCCTGGGACGAGCGCGACCACAACAGCGTCCTGATCCGCGAAGCCGAGCAGGCCGGCGTTGATTTCTTCGCCTTCAAGGTTGCCGACAAGGCCACCCTCGACAAGCTCGACGGCGACCTCAAGGCCTTCGGCCTCACCACCGAGCGCATCCCGGCGGGCGAAATGCTCGAGACCGGCGAGCGCGTGCGCTTCCAGATCCCGTCCGGCCACGCCATCGAGCTCTACGCCGAGAAGACCGACGTGGGCAACGGCCAGGCCTATGTGAACCCGGATCCGTGGGTTCCCGCCGCCGAGCACGGCATCGCCCCGACCCGCATGGACCACTGCCTGCTGTACGGCCCGGACATCGAGAAGGTGCAGGAAATCTTCGAGAAGGTGCTGGGTTTCTTCCTGGTCGAGCACGTGCTGATGGAAGACGGCAAGACCGACCTGGCGATCTGGCTGTCCTGCTCCACCAAGGCCCACGACATCGCCTTCGTGCGCCACGGCGAGCCGGGCAAGCTGCACCACGTGGCCTTCAAGCTCGACAGCTGGGAGCGCGTGCTGCGCGCCGCCGACATCATGTCGATGAACAAGATCTCCATCGACATCGGGCCGACCCGCCACGGCATCACCCGTGGCACCACGATCTACGCCTTCGACCCGTCGGGCAACCGCTTCGAGACCTTCTGCGGCGGCTATGACACCTACCCCGACTACAAGGCCATCACCTGGACCTGGGAAGAAGTCGGCCCTGGCATCTTCTACCACGACCGCAAGCTCAACGAGCGCTTCCTGACTGTCGTGTCCTGACGCAATCGGCAGCGGCATGAGCGACAACGGAACGGCATGCCGTTCCGTTGTCGTGTGTGCAGGCCGTCGAGACGGCGTAGCGGGGGGTCAGGACAGCACGTCGGGCGGAATCTGCCGGACGGCTTCGAGGGTGCGCAGGATGTGCTCGGTCAGGATGCGCGTCGCCTCCTGCACGTCGCGGGCCAGCACCGCATCGACGATGGCCTGGTGTTCGGCATGCACGTCGCGGCTGATCGGCTGGCGAAACAGCGACAGGCGGCGGTAGCGCTCCGACTGGAGGTAGAGGATGTTCTGGAAGTGCCTGCACCAGCGCGACGGCGAGGCCGAGATGAGCACCTCGTGGAAGGCCTGGTTGCGCAGCTCCCATTCCTCCCGGTTGCCCTCGTTGCCTTCCTCGAGCTTGCTCTCGGCGCGGGAGAGCATGTGAAAGGCCGCCACCACGTTGGCTTCCCAGGCGTCGTCGCCGCATTCGATGGATTGCTGCAGGGCCGCGGTCTCGAGCAGCACGCGGGTGCGGGTGATGTCCTCGAAGTCGTCCAGCGAGATCGGCGCGACGCGGAAGCCGCGCTGCCCCTGGGCCACCACGAGGGCGTCGGTGACGAGCAGTTGCAGGGCTTCGCGCAGGGTGCCGGCGCCAACGGCGTAGTGGTCTTTCAGATGCTCGACACGGAGCTTCTCGCCGGGCGGGTGAATGCCCTCGATAATGTCGCGGCGCAGCCGCCGGTAGGCCGCCTCGGCGAGGGTCTTGGGTTCGTCCGGCTGGGTGCCGGCAAGGTCTGGGACTGCTGCGGTATCGTTCATCGTGATGTTTCTCGTTGCCACGTCTGCCGGTGGGGTGAAGACGTGGGATCGAATTCTAGCCGAAGTGCGATATTGGCGGCGCTAAATTAAAATCTCGAGAAAATGTATTGACGTCGATAAAAGAAGGCAATATTGTTAGCCGACTTCAAAGTCTTATATAACTCTCGCGGGAATCCGACATGAGCCAGAAGCCTGTTCCGTCTGTTGCAGTGCCCCAATCCGTCGTCTCTGCCGAGGCTGTCAGCGTGGCCCTCGAGGCCGCCGTGGCGAAGGCGGCAGAGCTGGGTGTCAAGATCAACGTTGCCGTGGCCGACAGCGGCGGCAACCTCTCGGGCTTCCTGCGCATGCCCGGCGCCTTCGTGCAGTCCATCGACATCGCCATCGACAAGGCCTACACCGCCGCGGGCTTCGGGTTCTCCACCAAGGACTGGATGAAGATCATCGGCCACGACGAGGGCATGAAGCTCGGCTTCTCCGCGCGCCCGCGTCTGGTGGTGTTCGGCGGCGGCCTGCCGCTGCGGGTGAATGGCGAGCTGATCGGCGGCATCGGCGTGTCGGGCGCCTCCGAAGAGCAGGACGAGATCTGCGCCCGCGCCGCGCTCGACGCGATCGGCGCCGAATGAGCCTGCGGGCTCCGCATCAACACAAGGACGGCCATGGACCTTCAACTTAGCGGCAAGCGTGCCCTCGTCACCGGCTCCACCTCGGGCATCGGCTTCGCCATCGCGCGGAGCCTCGCCGCCGAGGGCGCCGAGGTGATCATCAACGGCCGCGGCCGCGCCGGCGTCGCCGCGGCCCTCGAGCGTCTCGAGCAGGCGGCTCCCGGCGCCAAGGTCCGCGGCGTGGCGGCGGATCTCGGCGCCGTGACGGGCTGCGAGCAACTCGTCAAGGTCTGCCCGGACGTGGACATCCTCGTGAACAACATGGGAATCTTCGATCCCAAGCCTTTCGAGGAGATCCCCGACGAGGAGTGGTTCCACTTCTTCGAAACCAACGTGATGAGCGGCGTCCGCCTGACCCGCCACTACCTGCCGGCCATGAAGCAGCGCAACTGGGGCCGCGTGGTCTTCATCTCCAGCGAGTCGGGCATCTGCCCGCCGGCCGAGATGGTGCACTACGGCATGAGCAAGTCTGCCCAGCTGTCCGTGGCCCGCGGCATCGCCGAGACCTGCGTGGGCTCCGGCGTCACCGTAAACTCCGTATTGCCCGGCCCGACCCGCACCGAAGGTGTCGCGACGTTCTTTGCCCGACTGGCCGAAGAACAGGGCCTGTCCGTGGAGGAGGCCGAACGGGCCTTCTTCGCGGATGCCCGGCCGACCTCGATCATCAAGCGCCTCATCGACCCCGCCGAGGTGGCTGCCATGGTCACCTATGTCTGCAGTCCGCTATCGTCCGCCACCCACGGCGCAGCCCTCCGTGTCGAAGGTGGCGTTGTCCGCAGCATGGTTTAACCCCAGCGAATCACAAGGAAGAACGCTAAAACATGAGCCAAAAAATCAAATGCGCCCTGATCGGTCCCGGCAACATCGGCACCGACCTGCTGGCCAAGCTCCAGCGCAGCCCGGTCCTCGAGCCGGTGTGGATGGTCGGTATCGACCCTGAATCCGACGGCCTCAAGCGCGCCCGCGAGATGGGCCTGAAGACCACCGCCGAGGGCGTGGACGGCCTGCTGCCCCACGTGCTGGCCGATGGCGTGCAGATCGCCTTCGACGCCACCTCCGCCTACGTGCACGCGGAGAACAGCCGCAAGCTCAACGAGCTGGGCGTGCTGATGATCGACCTTACCCCCGCCGCCATCGGCCCGTTCTGCGTGCCGCCGGTCAACCTGCTTGAGCACGTCGGCAAGGGCGAGATGAACGTGAACATGGTCACCTGTGGTGGCCAGGCCACCATCCCGATGGTTGCCGCCGTGTCCCGCGTGCAGAAGGTGGTCTACGGCGAGATCGTCGCCACCGTGTCGTCCAAGTCGGCCGGCCCGGGCACCCGCAAGAACATCGACGAGTTCACCCGCACCACCGCCAGCGCGGTGGAGAAGGTGGGCGGCGCCGAAAAGGGCAAGGCCATCATCATCATCAACCCGGCCGAACCCCCGCTGATCATGCGCGACACCGTGCACTGCCTCGTCGAGGGCGAACCCGACCAGGCCAAGATCACCGAGTCGATCCACGCGATGATCAAGGAAGTCCAGAAGTACGTGCCGGGCTACCGCCTGGTTAACGGCCCGGTGTTCGACGGCAACCGCGTTTCCGTCTTCCTGGAAGTCGAAGGCCTGGGCGACTACCTGCCCAAGTACGCCGGCAACCTCGACATCATGACCGCCGCCGGCGCCCGCACCGCCGAGATGTTTGCCGAAGAGATGATCGCCGGCCGCCTGACCCTGAAACCCACTGCTGCTGCTTAAGGAACCGGACATGGAACTCAAAGGCAAGAAAATCACTGTCCACGACATGACCCTGCGCGACGGGATGCACCCCAAGCGCCACCTCATGTCCCTCGAGCAGATGAAGCAGATCGCCACCGGCCTCGACGAAGCCGGCGTGCCGCTGATCGAAGTCACCCACGGCGACGGCCTGGGCGGCTCCTCGGTGAACTACGGCTTCCCGGCCCACACCGACGAGGAGTACCTCTCCACCGTCATCCCGCTGATGAAGCAGGCCAAGGTGTCTGCGCTGCTGCTGCCCGGCATCGGCACCGTCGACCACCTCAAGATGGCCCGCGAGCTGGGCGTCAACACCATCCGCGTGGCCACCCACTGCACCGAGGCCGATGTGTCCGAACAGCACATCACGATGGCCCGCAAGATGGACATGGACACCGTCGGCTTCCTGATGATGAGCCACATGAACAGCCCCGAAGGGCTGGTCAAGCAGGCCAAGCTGATGGAAGGCTACGGCGCCAACTGCATCTACGTCACCGACTCCGCCGGCCACCTGCTGCCCGACGGCGTGAAGGCCCGCCTGTCGGCCGTGCGTGACGCCCTCAAGCCCGAGACCGAGCTCGGCTTCCACGGCCACCACAACCTGGCCATGGGCGTCGCCAACAGCATCGCCGCGATCGAAGTGGGCGCTACCCGCATCGACGCCGCCGCCGCCGGCCTGGGCGCCGGTGCCGGCAACACCCCGATGGAAGTGCTGATCGCGGTGTGCTCGCTGATGGGCATCGAGACCGGCGTGGATGTGGCCAAGATCACCGACGTGGCCGAAGACCTGGTCGTCCCGATGATGGACTTCCCGATCCGCATCGACCGCGACGCGCTCACGCTGGGCTACGCCGGCGTGTATGGCTCCTTCCTGCTGTTCGCCAAGCGCGCCTCCGCCAAGTACGGCGTGCCGGCCCGGGACATCCTCGTCGAGCTCGGCCGTCGCGGCATGGTCGGCGGCCAGGAAGACATGATCGAAGACACGGCCATCACGATGGCCAAGGCCCGCGGCCTGATGGCCTGATGGCTTGAAGCAATGGGCGGGGCGCCGCGGTGCCCCGCCTTTTTCACGATAAGGGAGAGCGACATGCCGTTTGCGCAGGTTCATATCACCGAAGGCCATAGCGCCGACCAGAAGCGCGTGCTGATCAAGGAGATCACCCAGGCCGTGCACGACTCGGTGGGCGCGCCGATGCCGAACATCCGCGTGTGGCTGCGTGAGCTGCCGAAGACCGACTACGGCATCGGCGGCGAGCCGGTCGAGGCCCTCGACGACGCCAACGCGCCCTTCGCCCAGATGTTCATGATGGAA
Source organism: Zoogloea sp. (assembly GCA_023150125.1). Classification (GTDB taxonomy): domain Bacteria; phylum Pseudomonadota; class Gammaproteobacteria; order Burkholderiales; family Rhodocyclaceae; genus Zoogloea. The sequence goes on along the minus strand of JAKLLM010000079.1, from coordinate 5,751 downwards.
GGCCGCACGGAAGAGCAGAAGGCCGCCGTCATCGAGCGGGTCAGCCAGGCCTTCGTCACCGCCCTCGGCACCTCGCTCGACAAGACCCGGGTGTGGATCACCGAAGTGCCCAAGACCAACTGGGGCATCGGCGGCAAGACGGCCAAGAGCATCGGCCGCTGAACATCACGCGTGCGGCCCGCCGCTTGCTGGGCAGGCCGCGCCGGTTGTAGCGCAGTAGAACAAAAAATCCATTTTCATCCGTAGGAGGGGAAACAAATGAAGAAATCAGCCATTGCACTCATCGTCGGCGGCCTGTTCCTGGCCGCCGGTGCCGCCCAGGCCAAGGAAGGCGGCGACCAGTACCCGAACGGTGCCGAGAACTGGTACGCCGGCGCGCTGCCGCCGCCGGGCACCTACTTCATCAACTATTTTGGCTACTACGGCGGCAAGCTCGTCGATGGCGGCGGTGACAAGGTGAAGCATCCCGCCACCAACAACACCACGCCGCGTGCCGATGCGGTGTTCGACGCCCTGCGCGTCGTGCACATCACCAACACCAAGATCCTCGGCGCCAACTGGGGCGTGCATGCGATCCTGCCGATCGTCAGCCAGGGCATCAGCAACCTGCCGGGCACCAGCGGCGGCGCCAGCAAGTTCGGCATCGGCGACATCACCATCGACCCCTTCGTGCTGGCCTGGCACCACAGCCCCGAGCTGCACTCGGCCTTCGGTATCGACATCAACCTGCCGACCGGTGCCTACGACCAGAACGATCCGCGCACCAGCATCGGCGCCAACTACTACAGCTACGAGCCCCTGTATGCGATCACCTGGCTGCCGAAGGGTGGCTGGGAAGTCTCGGCCAAGCTCATGTACAACATCAAGTCCAAGAACAACGACTCGGTGTTTCTTGGTCAGAACGGCAAGTATCAATCCGGCGACGAGTTCCACATGGACTACCTCGTCGGCAAGCACGTCGGCGAATGGGCCTTCGGCATCAGCGGCTACTACCTCAAGCAGCTGACCGACGACAAGTTCAATGGCACCACCGTGCCCTCGATTCCGGGTGTGATCTCCTCTGGCCGCAAGGGCCAGGTCTTCGCCTTCGGCCCCAGCGTCAAGTACAGCGCCAAGAACGGTTCGATGTTCATCGCCCAGTGGCAGCACGAGACGATGGTCGAGAACCGCTTCCAGGGCGACAAGCTGTGGTTCAAGATGATCCTGCCGCTGTAATCCGCCCCCCGTGCCGCCTGCGCGGTACGATGAGGTGACAAAGGCCAGTCAGTGAAACGCTGACTGGCTTTTTGCTTTTATCCAGCTTCGACGAAAGAAGACGCCCCGATGACCCGCCCGAGCTCCCGGCTGCCCGCCTCCCTGCGGGCGCTCGCCCATCGCAACTTCCGCTTCTATTTTGCGGGGCAGGCGGTGTCCATCCTGGGCTCGTGGATCCAGCAGGTGTCCCTGTCGTGGCTGGTCTATCGGCTCACCGGCTCGTCGGCGCTGCTGGGGGTGACGGCTTTCTGTGCGCTGATCCCGCAGCTGGTGGTGGGGCCGCTGGCCGGGGCCTGGATCGACCGCCAGGACAAGAAGAAGTGGCTCATCGGCGTGCAGGCGCTGCTGGCGCTGCAGGCCTTCGTGCTGGCCATCCTCACCTGGACGGGCCTGATCGGCACCGGGCTGATCATCGCCATGTCGCTCGCCCTGGGCGTGCTCAACAGCTTCGACACGCCGCTGCGCCAGTCGCTGATCAACAGCTTCGTCGGGCGTATCGAGGATCTCCCCAACGCCCTCGCGCTCAACGCCATGCTCTTCAACGCCAGCCGCTTCATCGGGCCGCCGCTGGCCGGGCTGCTGCTCGGGCTGACCTCCGAGGCGCTGTGCTTTGCGATCAACGGCCTGTCCTTCGTGGCACTGGTGATCGGCCTGTTGCGCATCGAGAGCCGGCCGCCTGCGCGGGCCACCGGCTCGATGGGCGAGGTGTTCAAGGAGGGGCTGGCCTATGTGCGCCACACCTGGCCGGTGCGCACCCTGATCCTCACCCTGGCGATGGTGAACCTCACTGCGTCGGCCTATGCGGTGCTGCTGCCGGTGTTCGCGCGGGACATCTTCGGCGGCGACGCGGCCACCCTCGGGGTGATCTGGGGCGCGGCGGGCTGCGGTGCCTTCCTGGGCACGGTGTTCCTCGCCCACCAGCGTGGCCACGCGGGGCTCGCCGGCACGGTGGTGGTGGGTAGCGCCATCAGCGCGCTGTCGGTGGCGGTGTTTGCGCTGCTGCAGAGCATGGCGCCGGAGGCGCTGCGGGGCCGCGTGGTGTCCTTCTTCTCATCCACCCGCTTCGGCTTCGACGCCCTCGGCGGGCTCGTCGCCGGGCTGGTTGCGGCCTGGCTCGGCGCACGCTACACCCTGCTGCTGGAGGGCCTGGTGCTGGCGGGTTTCGTGGGCTTTTTGCTGACGCGGCGACACAGGCTGCGGGCTGCACTGGTGGAGGGGGAGGGGGCGAGCGGCGAATCCGATCTCCGGTAGGCCGGATGAGCGCAGCGTAATCCGACATCCCAGGGCAGGGCGACGGAGGCATCTCGCCCCTCGTGGTGCTATCACGATAGCGTCTACCCTGATCATGAGCCCTCTTGCCAAGGGAAAGTGCTATCAACATCGAGGTAGCACGCTTCAACATCGATCTAGCACGCCTCAACATCGATCCAGCAGGCGTCAACATCGAGGTAGCACGCTTCAACATTGATCTAGCACGCGTCAACATCGAGGTAGCGCGCCTCAACATCGATCTAGCAGGCGTCAACATCGAGGTAGCACGCCTCAACATCGATCCAGCACACGTCAACATCGAGGTAGCGCGCCTCAACATCGATCCAGCACACGTCAACATCGAGGTAGCACGCTTCAACATGAAGGTGTGCGGTCTTGTCACCGCATCACCTGCCCTCATGGGGGTGGGGGCGCCTACTCGGCCTCGCCGATCTCCAGGCTGATCTCGCCCACGCCCTCGATGTGGCCGCTGAGCCGGTCGCCCGGCGTGACGGCGCTGACGCCTTCCGGGGTACCGGTGAAGATCAGGTCGCCCGGCTGCAGGTGGTAGAAGCGCGAGAGATCGGCGATGAGCTCCGGGATGCTCCAGATGAGCTGGTCGAGGTCGCCGCTCTGCCGGGTGAGGCCGTTCACCTGCAGCGTGATGGCGCCCGACTGCAGCACGCCGGCCCCGGCCTTCGGGACGATCCCGGAGAGCACCGCGGCGCCCTCGAAGTTCTTGGCCAGGTCCCACGGCTTGCCGGCTTCGCGGGCGACGAGCTGGAGGTCGCGGCGGGTCATGTCGAGCCCGCAGGCGTAGCCCCACACGAGGCCCGCCGCGTCGGCCTCGGCGACGCGAAAGCCGCTGGCGCCGATCGCCACCACCAGCTCCATCTCATGCTGATAGTTGCGGGTGCCGGGCGGGTAGGGCAGGGTGACGCCCGATTCGACCAGGGAGCTGGCATCCTTGATGAAGTAGAAGGGCTGCATGCTGGCCTTGTCCACCGGGGCGCCCATCTCGACGGCGTGGGCGTGGTAGTTGCGGCCCACGCAGAAGATGCGCCCCACCGGGAAGCGGGCGTCGCTGCCCTGGATCGGCAGCGAGGCGGGGGCGGGTGGGGTGAACAGGTAGCGGGTCATGGCAGTATCCTCGGCGTGGCAGACAGGAGCGCGAGCATACAACGCCGCGGCACGCCGTGCTGTCATGGGCGTGGTGCATCATTGGCCACCGCCGTTGGCGGCGCAGGGCGCGGGCAAGGCCGATCTTCCCTGTCGTCAAGCCGCCTTGAGGCCGTATACTCTTCACCTCGTGAATTCTGGAGCCCCCCATGCGTTACGGCGATTTTGATACCGATTCCCTCATGTACATCACCAACCGCCCGGACCTCGTCTTCGAGCGCGGCGAGGGGGCGTGGCTGTACGACCACCAGGGCAAGCGCTACCTCGACTTCATCCAGGGCTGGGCCGTCAATTGCCTCGGCCACTGCCCGCCGCAGATCCGCGACGCGCTGGTGAAGCAGGCGAGCACGCTGCTCAACCCCAGCCCGGCCTTCTACAACGGCCCGATGGTCGAGCTCGCCGGCCTGCTCACCGCCAACTCGGTGTTCGACCGGGTGTTCTTCGCCAACACCGGCGCCGAGGCCAACGAGGGCGCCATCAAGCTGGCCCGCAAGTGGGGCAAGGTGAACAAGGGTGGCGCCTTTGAGATCATCACCTTCGACCACTCCTTCCACGGCCGCACCCTGGCCACCATGTCGGCCTCCGGCAAGCCGGGCTGGGACACGCTGTATGCGCCCCAGGTGCCGGGTTTCCCCAAGGCGCACCTCAACGACATCGCCTCGGTCGAGGCGCTGATCACCGACAAGACCGTGGCGGTGATGCTGGAGCCGGTGCAGGGCGAGGGCGGCGTGATCCCGGCCGACGCCGGCTTCATGCAGGCGCTGCGCAAGCTGACCCGCGAGCACAACGTGCTGCTGATCGTCGATGAAGTGCAGGCCGGCATGGGCCGCACCGGCACGCTGTTTGCCTACGAGCACTCCGAAGTCGAGCCCGACATCATGACCCTCGGCAAGGGCATCGGCGGTGGCGTGCCGCTGGCGGCGCTGCTGGCCCGCGAGGCGGTGTGCTGCTTCCAGGCCGGCGACCAGGGCGGCACCTACAACGGCAACCCGCTGATGACGGCGGTCGGCGTGGCGGTGATGAAGACCCTCATCGCGCCGGGCTTCCTCGAGGGCGTGCGCGCCCGCGGCGAATACCTGCAGAAGCGCCTGCTCGAACTCAGCGTGCGCCACGGCCTGCGCGGCGAGCGCGGCTCCGGCCTGCTGCGCGCCCTGATCCTCGACGACGAGCGCGGCCCGGCCATCGTGCAGGCGGCCCTCACGATGGAGCCCCACGGCCTGCTGCTCAACGCGCCGCGGCCCAACCTGCTGCGCTTCATGCCGGCCCTCAACGTGAGCGAGGCGGAGATCGACATGATGATCGAGGCGCTAGACACGCTGCTCAAGAAGTAATCCTCCGGCTGTGCCGGGGCGAAGGGCGGGGGCTCGCAGGCGGGCCGCCCGCCCTTTTTGCGCTCAGGGCCGCCGGCGGCGACGGCCGGATACCCGGGCAGCCGAAAGTCTGCCGCGCAAGTGACGTTAACCGGGCGAACAATTCGAAAGCGTCGATCGCCCCCATGAGCACATTCCCCGTCTCCCCCGACACCCCCGCCAGCACTGCACCCGGGCCGCAGCCCGGGCGCCGGCGGCTGTTCCTGCCCATCGTCTCCCTCACCCTGCTCGTGCTGGGCCTGCTGTGGGCGGCCGTGCTGCTCAAGGCCCAGGCCGAGGAGGAGGTGGTGATCCGCTCGATCAACATCGAGACCCTCAACCTCGCCCGGGCCTTCGAGGAGCACAGCGTCCGCACCATCAAGAGCGTCGACCAGACCGTGCTGTTCCTCAAGCACCAGTACGAGCGCTACGGCGACAAGGTGGACATCGCCGAGTATGTGCGCGAGGGCATGATCATCAGCGGCTTCTTCAACCAGCTGGGGGTCATCGACGAGAACGGCATCTACATCAAGAGCAACCTGCCCACCCACAAGCGGATGGACCTCTCCGACCGGGACCATTTCCGGGTCCATCGGGAGGTGGACAGCGGGCAGCTCTTCGTCAGCAAACCGGTGCTCGGGCGGGCCTCGGGCAAGTGGTCGATCCAGATGACCCGGCGCATCAACAAGCCCGACGGCAGCTTCGGCGGCGTGGTGGT
>JAKLLM010000078.1:2510-13967 GCA_023150125.1 Zoogloea sp. | reverse complement strand
TGCGCCTCGACCGTCTGCCCGCCGCCCGGGCCGCCTACGAACTGCTGCTCGCCCGCGACCCGGGCAACGCCGCCGCCGCCAACAACCTGGCCCAGGTGCTGCTGCGGCAGAACGACGAGCGCGCCCTGCCGATGGCCGAGCGGGCGGTGAGCCTGGCGCCGGACAACCCCGACGCCCTCGACACCCTCGGCTGGCTGCGGGCCCGCTCGGGCGCCCTCGAAGGCGGCCTGAAGGCCCTGCGCGAGGCCCGCCGGCGTGCACCCGAATCACGCGACATCCGCTACCACCTGGCCTGGGCACTCCATCGCAGCGGCCAGCGGGACGCCGCCCGCAGCGAGCTGGCCGCCGCCCTCGTCGGGCGCGGGCCCTTCGACAGCGAAGCCGAGGCCCGGCACCTGCGGCGCGAGCTCGGCGTGTGAGCGCCGGACGCCCGCCCCGAACGAAACGCCTGCACCACCCATGAGAGAGACACGCGAATGAAGATGCAAACCCTCCGCGCCCTGAGCGCCCTCGGCCTGGCCCTTGCCGGCATCGGCAGCGCCACCGCGGCGGTCTCCTGGAACCTCACCGGAGGCGGCTCGGAGACCGGCGCCCTGGCGGCCGGCAACACCCGCGGCTACACCGCCAGCGGCAATGCCCTCACCGTGTCGGCCTGGTCGAACACCAAGAACAGCACCACGGCCTCCGACGCCTACATCGAGAAGGCTTACCTCGCCAGCTACAGCGGCGGGCTGGGGGTGACCAACCGGGACGGCGCCAGCGGCGCCGGCGACACCTACGAGGGCACCATCGCCCGGACCTCGGTGCCCGGCCATTCGCTGGACAACTCGCTGCGCTACGACTCGATGCTCTTCGACTTCGGGGCAGGCAAGTCCTTCCAGCTGAAGAGCGTGACGGTGGGCTGGTGGCAGACCGATTCCGACCTCACCATCCTCGCCTATACCGGCACCGGCACCCCGACTTTCACCGGCAGCAGCGCCAGCCAGGGCTACTCCAGCCTGCTCGGCAACGGCTGGTCGGTGGTGAAGAGCAGCACCGGCACCACCGGCACGGCCCACTACGCCAACGCCGCCAACGGCGGCGTGGCCCAGTCGTCCAACGCGGCGGGTTACAAGCCGCTGCCGGTGAATGAGCTCAACATCAGCGCCCGCTACTGGCTGGTCGGCGCCCTCAACACGCTGGTGCAGGCCCTGCCCAGCGGTGCTTCGGTCGGGGCGGGCAACGACTACGTGAAGATCGCCGGTGTCGGCGGCGACTTCAAGGGCGTGCCCGAGCCGAGCGGCTTCATGCTGCTCGGCGTGGCGCTGGCGGGGCTGGTCATCTACCGCCGCCGCACGGCCTGAGGCGGCCGCGCGGCGCGCTCAGGCCTGGCTGGTGGCCGGCAGCCAGTCGAGCAGCTTGGCGTAGAGCACCTCGAGACGGACAGGCTTGGGGATGAAGTCGTTCATGCCGGCCTGCAGGCATCGCTCCTGGTCACCCTGCAAGACGTCGCCGGTCAGCGCCAGGATCGGTGTCTGCCCGTGCCCGGCCTGCCGGCGGATCCGCCGGGTGGCCTCGAGGCCGTCCATGTGGGGCATGCGCAGGTCCATCAGGATCAGGGCGTAGGGGCTGGCTGCCGCCATCTGCACCGCATCGGCGCCGCAGCTGGCCATGTCGACGGCCAGCCCGGTGGGCGCGAAGATCTCCTGTGCCAGCTGGCGGTTGTCGCCGTCGTCCTCGACGAGCAGGATGCGCAGCCCGGCGAACTCCTGCCGCAGCCGCGCCTCGGCTTCGTCGAGGGAGGTGTCGTCAGCCGGGGGGCCGGCGGGGGCGTCGGCCTTGTCCAGCCAGGCGGTGAACCAGAAGGTGCTGCCCACCTCCGGTGCGCTGTCGGCGCCCGACTCGCCGCCCATCAGCCCGGCGAGGTGACGGGTGATGACGAGGCCCAGCCCGCTGCCGCCGTGTTCGCGGGTGGTGGAGGCGTCAATCTGCCCGAAGGCCGCGAAGAGCCGTGGCAGGTGCTCGGCGGGGATGCCGGCGCCGGTGTCTTCGACCTCGAAGCGCAGCAGGATGCGCCGGGCCGTCTCGGCCTGGCGGCGCACGCGGAGAACGATGGCGCCGCGGCGGGTGAACTTCACCGCGTTGTGGGCGTAATTGAGCAGGGCCTGGGCAAGCCGGGTCGCGTCACCGGCCAGGGCGTGGGGGAGCGGGGCACAGTCCACCTGCACGCGAAGCCCCTTGGCCGAGGCCTCGCGGGCGATCAGCATGCAGGTACGGTCGATGATCTCGCCCACCGTCAGCGGGCCGATGTCGAGGGTCATCTTGCCGGCCTCGATCTTCGAAAGATCGAGGATGTCGTTGACCACGCCGAGCAGGTGCTCCGTCGCCACGCCGATGCGTGCCAGCTGGGCGCGCTGGCCGGTGGTCGGCGTATCCCGCAGCATGACCTGGGTGATGCCGAGGATCGAGTTGATCGGGGTGCGGATCTCATGGCTCATGTTGGCCAGGAACTCGCTCTTGACCCGGCTGGCCGTCTCGGCCCGGGCCAGGGCTTCACGGGTCGAGGCCAGCAGCGACAGGCGCTCCCCCCCCATCTGGATGGAGCTGCGCAGCGCCGCGTTGAGGCCGCGGGCGCAGACCAGCATCGCGACCGCGTAGAGCACGGCGCCCAGCGCGAGGAGATGGTCCAGCTCGCAACCGGCAATTGCGCAGGCAATGATGAGCGGCACGGTGAGCATGCCGAGGTAGATCTCGATGTAGGGGGAAGTCCCGGCCAGCGCAGGCACGGCGCCGGCGCCCATGCCGGTCACCAGCAGGGCGATGAAGAAACGCAGCTCCAGGCTGGCCCAGGGGGCGTAGAGGAGGGTCCCGACGGCCAGGCTTCCGCTGTTGGCGTAAGTGGCCCACAAGAACAGGCGGCTTCCCCGCTGGATGGCCGGCGCATCGCCCGGGGCGGGCGGGGCGGTGACGAGACGGAGGTTGCCGAGGTGGAACGGCAGGTTGATGGCGGCCAGGGCGGCGGCCCAGGCCAGCGGCGGAACCGGGCCTGCGTACCCGCGAAAGTGCGCAGCGAGCGCCAGGAGGACGGCGAGCACGACGGTGAACGGATAGGTCAGCCGGTTGTTCCGCCAGATCAGGGCCAGCAGCTGGCGTCTTGTCTCGTTGGCGATTTCGATCGGGCTGAGGGGGGCGCTGGACATGGCAGAAACCTGGAGTGAGGCAGCGGCGGGGAGGGGCTTGGCTCTGGTGACCGGGCGCGACGAATGCTCATCGCACCGTGGCGTAATAGGCGCGTTCAGCCGCCCTTGCCGCCCCTTGCCTTAAGGCGTGCTTCCCGCTTGAGCACTTCGGTTTCGATGCGTTTGAGGAGGGCCGGGTCGGGGGGCTGCCAGCCGGCGCCGGCGCTCCGCGCCATGTGGGCGACACCGGCGGAGAAAGCCTCCAGCGACAGGTCGGCCCGCCCGCCCCGGGGCGGCATGCCGCGCACACCGACCCAGGCGTGGGCCGTCAGGGTGGCCTGGCCTTCGCGGATCAGCGGGGCCCACTGGCGCCGGTTGCCCAGTTGCGGTGCCCGCGGCACGCCCCGGCCGTGGCAGGCGGAGCAGACTTCCTGGTAAACCCGCTCGCCGGTCAGGTCGGCCGCGGGCAGTGTGTCGGCCGCCGCAATGGCGGGGGCGAGGCTGGTGATGAGGGCTGGCATGGCGCGCGCCGCGAGGCGGTGCGCGGTGGCGGTGAGGCGCATGGACGAGGCTCCGGGGAGGGGCGGGTGAGGCAGTCTGCGGAGTGTCGCATCTTCCATGTGGAATCACAAAATGACAAAGCCCGCCCCGGGGTGGGGCGGGCCTTGTCGCGGGCCTGGGCGTCGGGGGCGCTCAGCGGTTGCCGTTGCCACCGTTGCCACCGCCGTTGCGGGGGCTGCTGAAGAGGGCCGGCTTGGCTTCGCCGGTGCGGCGCCCGGTCAGGGTGACCGGCTGGCGACGGGCCTCTTCGAGGGCCGCCGGCGTGCCCCGGTTGGGGTTGCCGCCGTTGCCGTGGCGATGACCACCGCCCCGGGGAGCCTCCGGGTCGCGGTAGGGCGATTTCTGGCGCGGCTGATAGTCGACGCGGTTGCCGAAGTCGTCGTCCTGATCGCGGCCGCCCTGGCGGCGCTGGCCCTGCGGCTGGGCGCGGTTGCCCCGCTCGATGCCCTGGGCGGCGGCCTGACCCTGGCCCTGGCCTTGCGGCTTGGCGCGTTGCTGTCCCTGACCCTGGCTCGCGCCCTGGCGCTGCCCCTGGGGGCGGCCCTGGCCTTGGCCCTGCCCTTGCCCTTGTGCGGGGCGCTGGCCCTGGGGCTTGCCCTGGCGGCTGCCTTCGCCCTGGGCCGGCTTCTGCTCGCGGCGTTCGCGTTCGCCACGCTTGCCCTGGTGGGCAGGACGGGGTTCGCGGGGCGGGCGCTCGTCGGATTCCGGCGGCGCGGCGGAGGGCACGAAGTCGGGCACCTCGACCTTGTCGATGAGGCGCTTCATGAGGCGCTCGATGTCCTTCAGCAGCGGCAGCTCCTCGCGGTCGACCAGCGACACGGCAGCGCCCGAGGCACCGGCGCGGCCGGTGCGGCCGATGCGGTGCACGTAGTCTTCGGGCACGTTGGGCAGCTCGAAGTTGACGACCTGGGGGAGCTGGTCGATGTCGAGGCCGCGGGCGGCGATGTCGGTGGCGACCAGCACCTGCAGCTTGGCGTCCTTGAAGTCGGCCAGCGCGCGGGTGCGCGCCGACTGGCTCTTGTTGCCGTGGATCGCGGCGGACGGGATGCCGTGCTTGCCAAGGTATTCGGCGAGCTTGTTGGCGCCGTGCTTGGTGCGGGTGAACACCAGCACCTGGAACCACTGGTGCTTGTTGATCAGGAAGGCGAGGAGCTCGCGCTTGACCTTCTGCGGGCACAGGTGCACCGACTGCTGGACCAGCTCGGAGGCGGTGTTGCGGCGGGCGACCTCGACGAAGCCGGGCTGGTGCAGCAGGCCGTCGGCGAGGGCCTTGATCTCGTCGGAGAAGGTGGCCGAGAAGAGCAGGTTCTGGCGCTTCTTGGGCAGCAGCGCGAGGATCTTCTTGATGTCGCGGATGAAGCCCATGTCGAGCATGCGGTCGGCTTCGTCCAGCACCAGGATCTCGACGCCGGAGAGGTCGATGGTCTTCTGGGTGCAGTGGTCGAGCAGGCGGCCCGGGGTGGCGACGAGGATGTCGACCTTCTTTTTGAGGCGGGTGATCTGCGGGTTGATGGCGACCCCGCCGAACATCACCATCGAGGTGAGCGGCAGGTGCTTGCCATAGGTCTGGACGGATTCCTCGACCTGGGCTGCCAGCTCACGCGTGGGGGTGAGGATCAGGCAGCGCGGGCGGCCCGGCTTGATGTTGTGGGCGTGCTCTTCGGCCAGGATGTGCAGGATCGGCAGCGTGAAGCCGGCGGTCTTGCCGGTGCCGGTCTGGGCGGCTGCCATCAGGTCGCCGCCGGCGAGCACCTGCGGGATGGCCTGGGCCTGGATCGGGGTGGGCGCGGTGTAGCCGGTTTCGGCAATGGCGCGCTGGATGGGTTCGCTGAGGGCGAGATCGGAAAAGCTGATCGCAACCGCTGCCTGCGCAGCGGATTCGGCTTGAGTCATGGGGTCTTGTGCTCCTGCGACGGCCTGACCACCCACGGGGAGCGGCACCAATCGGGGCGGGCGCAAAGAGATTTCGCGATCGGGGAGATCGGGCGAAACAAATGAAAAAAGTGCCGGTGCGCTGATTGGCAGGCGCACGGTTCGCGGATTGTACGGGTTTGAAGGGCTTTGTGTTGACTTTTTTGGGCCGTGGTGGGCCGTTTGCCCCGGCCTGCACCGGGGCCGCTCAAGGTCGGCCCCGGTGCGGGAAGGCTAGGCTTCCAGGCTGTCGCCGAAGACGCCGTTCCAGAGTTCGCGCACGCCCCGGGCCATCTCGGCGACCTGTTCGCGGGGCACCCTGGAGGCCTGGTTGTTGAGGCGCAGGCCGTGCTGCAGGCGGCGGTATTCGCGGTAGCTGTCGGCAACGCTGGCGGCCTGGCTGGCTGGGATCAGGCCGAGTTCGCCGGCCATCCCGAGCAGCGCGATGTTGCCCAGGTTGCCGGTGAGGCTGGCGTGCTGGTGGGCGTAGCCGAGCACGAGGTACTGGACGATGAACTCGACGTCGATCAGGCCGCCGCGGTCGTGCTTGAGGTCGAAGAGCTCGGTCTTGTTGGGGTGGGCGTCGGCCATGCGCTGGCGCATCGCCAGCACTTCGTCGCGCAGCTTGGCGAGTTCGCGCGGCTGGCGCAGGACTTCGCAGCGGATGGCCTCGAACCGGGCGCCGATCTCCCGGTCGCCGGCGCAGAAGCGGGCGCGGGTGAGGGCCTGGTGTTCCCACACCCAGGCGTTTTCGAGCTGGTACTGGCGGAAGGCCTCGAGGGACACCACCATCAGCCCGGAGTCGCCGTTGGGGCGCAGGCGCAGGTCGGTCTCGAAGAGCTGGCCGGCCGGGGTCTGGGCCGACAGCCAGGTGTTGGTGCGCTGGCCGAGGCGGGTGTAGATCTCGGCCGATTCGGGGGCGTCGTCGTCGTGGACGAAGACCATGTCGAGGTCTGAGGCGTAGCCGAGCTCCTTGCCGCCGAGCTTGCCGTAGGCGAGCACCGCGAACTTCGGGTCGTCGCGGTGGCGGTTCTTGATCTTGCGCCAGCACATGGTGACGGTGAGGTCGACGATGATGTCGGCCAGCGCCGACAGGAAGTCGGCGTGGCGCTCGACGGTGAGCTTGCCGGCGATGTCCTTGGTGAGCAGGCGGAAGACCTGGGCGTGGTGCTGCTCGCGCATCAGGTCCATCTGGCGTTCCATGTCGGGCTCGACCTCGTCGAGGGAGCGGGCGAGCTCGGCGCGGAAGGCGGGCAGGTCGAGCTCTTCTTCGAGGAGGCGCGGGTCGAGGGCTTCGTCGAGGAGGATCGGGTGGCGGTTGAGGAACTGGGCCGCCCAGCTCGAGGCGCCCACCAGCTCGGCCACCTTGTGCACGGTCTGCGGGTATTGCTGCAGCAGCGCCAGATAGGAGCCGCGCCGGCTGATGGCGTCGAGCAGGTCGAGCAGGCGCTCGAAGGTGGCGTTGGGGTCGGCGGTTTCGGCGGCAGCCTCGATGACCCGCGGGATCAGCGGGTCGAAGCGCATCCGGATGCCCGGCGGCATCTGCTGGTAGCGGCTGCCGCTCCTGGCGCCGGCGAGGCGGCGGGCGGCGGCCGCGGCGTCGGGGTAGCCGAGGCGGCTAAATTCTTCGCTGCTGCGCGCCTCGTCGGCGGCGCAGGACCACAGCTCGTCGAGGCTGTGGCCGGCCTCGGTGGGGTCGCCGAAGACGCTGTCGAAGTGCCGGCCGACGATCTCGCGGTGCCTGTCGAGCTCGGCCATCAGGGCCTCGTAGCTGGCGAAGCCCATGCCGCGGGCGATGATCGCCTGGTCGTCGGGGTTGCCGGGCAGGTTGTGGGTCTGGGCGTCGTCGAGGTATTGCAGGCGGTGCTCGACGCGGCGCAGGAAGTCGTAGGCGGCGGCCAGCTGCTCTTCGGCCTCGCGGGTGATGATGCCGCGCTCGGCCAGCCGGCCCAGCACCTTGAGGGTGGGCTTGATCTGCAGCGAGGTGTCGCGCCCGCCGCGGATGAGCTGGAAGACCTGGGCCAGGAACTCGATCTCGCGGATGCCGCCGGGGCCGAGCTTGACGTTGTGGGCCATGTCCTTGCGCGCCACCTCGCGGCGGATCTGGGCGTGCAGGTCGCGCATCGCGTTGATGGCGCCGAAGTCGAGGTACTTGCGGAAGATGAAGGGGCGGGCGATGTCGGCCAGCTCGGCGCTGCGGATGCCGGTCATCACGCGGGCCTTGATCCAGGCGTAGCGCTCCCATTCGCGGCCCTGGGTGATGAAGTAGTTCTCGAGCATGTCGAAGCTCGCCACCAGCGGGCCGGAGTCGCCGTTGGGGCGCAGGCGCATGTCGACCCTGAACACCTGGCCGTCGCCGGTGAGGTCGTTGAGGGCCTGGATGATGCCGCGCCCGAGTTTGGTGAAGAACTCGAAGTTGTCGATGATCTTGGGGCCGGCGGTGCTGCCGTCCTCGGGGTAGACGTAGATCAGGTCGATGTCGGACGACACGTTGAGCTCGCGCCCGCCGAGCTTGCCCATGCCGATGATGATGAACTCCTGCTCGCGGCCGTCGGCCGACACCGGCATGCCGTGGCGCGCGACGAGCCCGGCCCGCAGGATGTCGTGGGCGGTCTCGACGGCGATGTCGGCCAGCAGGGTCATCGTCTCGGTCACCTCGGCGAGGCTGGCCAGGCCGGCCAGGTCGCGCACCATCACGTGGCAGATCACCCAGGCGCGCAGCCGGCGCAGCACCGGCTTGAGGGTGTTGTCGTCGACCTTCTCGTCGCGCAGGAAATCACGCATCGCGGTGGCGTCGAGGCGCGCGGCCACGCTGGCGGCGAGGCGAGGGGCGAGCCAGCTGCGGCTGTCGAGCTGGCGGCGCAGGAAGCGCGAGCAGGCGAGGGCGTCGAGGATGGGCTGGGGCAGGGCCGTGGGCTGTTCGGACATGGTGGGAGCCGATTGGTAGAATGCGGAATTGTCTATGTTCACCCCGACTTATGTTTGCCGGACTGATTTTCGTCAAGCCCGATGCCGGATGCGTCCCGCGCCGGCCCGGCCGCGTGGGGCCGGCGGCCCCGTGCTGAGCGCCCCGTGACCTTGTTCGGCGCCCTCTCCATCGCCCGCTCCGGCGCCCTCCCACGTGGCTGAGGGGCGCCGCTTCCCGCTCCTGCACCTGCCGCGCCTGTGGCTGCGCCGGCTGGCCTGGCTGGCACTGGCCGTCCATTTTGCCGGCGGGCTGCTGTTTCTCGGGCTGCGCCATTTCGTGCTGCCCCAGGTGCCGGCCTACCGGGCCGAGGTGGCCGGGCTGCTGTCGCGCTCCCTCGGGCTGCCGGTCGAGATCGGCAGCCTGTCGGCCGACTGGCAGGGGCTGCGCCCCACCTTCCGGCTCGGCGGGCTGACGATCAAGGATGCCGCCGGCCAGCCGGCCCTCAGCCTCGAGCGGGTCGAGGCCCAGCCGGGCTGGACCTCGCTGCTCCTGATGCGCCTGCGCCTGCACCGCCTCGAGATCGTCGGGCCCGAGCTGGCGGTGCGGCGCCTCGCCGACGGCCGCATCTTCGTTGCCGGCCTGCCGGTGAAGGCCGAGGGCGGGCAGGGCGACTTCGCCCACTGGCTGCTCGACCAGCGCGAGATCGTGATCCGCGACGCCCGCCTGGTGTGGTGCGACGCCCTGCGCGGGGCCGAAGACCTGGCCCTCGACAAGCTCGAGTTCCGCCTCGAGAACCGCGGCTCCCACCACCGCTTCGGCCTGCGCGCGCAGCCGCCGGCCCGGCTCGCGGCGGCCCTCGATGTGCGCGGCGACCTGCGCGGCAGCGACCCGGCCAAGCTGGCCGAGTGGCGCGGCGAGCTCTACGCGGCCCTCGACTACGCCGCCCTCGGGGCCTGGCGCCCGTGGATCGACTACCCCCTCGACGTGGATGGCGCCGGCGGGCTGCGGGTGTGGCTGGAGATCGCCGCCGGCCGGCTGGCCGGGGTGACCACCGACTTTGCGCTGCGTGACGCCCGCGCCCGGCTGGGTGCGGAGCTCGAGGACATCCCGCTCACCCGCGCCGCGGGCCGCCTGCGCTACCGCGACGAGGACGGCGTGACCGAGGCGAGCGGCCGCCAGCTGTCCCTGCAGACCCGCGACGGCCTCGAGCTTGCGCCGATGGATTTCTTCCTGCGCCTCCAGGCGCCGCGCGGCAAGACACCGGCCCAGGGCGAGTTCGTCGCCAGCCGGCTGGATCTCTCGGTGCTGTCGCAGCTGGCCGGCCGGCTGCCCGTCGACCCGGCCTTCCGGGCCCGGCTGGCAGCCCTGGCGCCGGCCGGCCAGGTGGCACCAGCCAACGTCAGCTGGACGGTGGGCGTCGGCCGCCTGGCGAGCTATGCGGTGGATGCGCGCTTCACGCGCCTGGGCATTGCGCCGGTGGGGGCCTGGCCGGGCTTCTCGGGCCTTTCGGGGCGCATCGAGGGCAACGAGAAGGGCGGGCGCTTCAGCCTCAGCGGCCGCGACGCCAGCCTCGACCTGCCGCAGATCTTCCCGGCGCCGCGCCTGGCGCTGGCCGAGCTGGCCGCGGACGGCAGCTGGAGCCACCCGGACGGGGTGCTCGAAGTCACCCTGGCGAGCGCCAGCTTCGCCAACCCGGACACCCGCGGCTCGGCCGCCGGGCGCTACCGGGCCAGCCGCGACACGCCCGGCGAGATCGACCTGCAGGCGCGCCTCACCGAGGCCGACGCCCGCGCCGTGTGGCGCTACATGCCCGCGGTGGTGGGCAAGGCGGCCCGTGACTGGCTGGAGCACAGCCTGGCCGGCGGCAAGGCCGAGGACGCGCGGCTGGTGCTGAAGGGCGATCTGGCGAAGTTCCCCTTCCGCAACCCGAAGGACGGCACCTTCCGCGTGACCGCCCGGGTCACCGATGGCCTGCTCGATTACGCCCCGGGCTGGCCGAAGATCGAGGGCATCTCCGGCGAGCTGCTCTTCGAGGGCGCCGGCATGCGCATCAAGGCCAACCGCGGGCGCATCTTCGGTGCCACGCTTACAGACGTCACCGCGGTGCTGCCCGATTTCGAATCCAACGACGTGCTCACCGTACGCGGCACCGCCAGCGGCCCGACCCAGGATTTCCTGCGCTTCATCGCCGAGAGCCCGGTGGCGGCGAGCATCAACCATTTCACCGACCCCTTCCGCGTCGAGGGCTCGGGCAGCCTCGACCTGCAGCTGGTGCTGCCCCTGGCCAGGATCGAGGCCTCGCGGGTGAAGGGCGAGTACCAGTTTGTTCGCAACGCGCTGCAGGTCGACCCGGCGCTGCCGGTGTTCGCCGACGCCGGCGGGCGGGTGGCGTTCACCGAGAGCCAGCTGGTCGTGAAGAACGGCAGCGCCCGGGTGTTCGGCGACCCCGTCACGGTGAGCGGCGGCACGCGCCCCGACGGCAGCGTGGTGCTGAACACCCAGGGCACCCTGAGCATGGTGGGCCTGCGCCAGGCGGTCGATCTGCCGCTCCTCGACCACCTGTCGGGCAGCACGCCCTGGAAGGGCGCCGTCACGGTGCCCAAGAAGGGCGGCGTCGAGTTCGCGCTCGACAGCAACCTCGTCGGCATCGTCTCCAGCCTGCCCGACCCGCTCAACAAGTCGGCCGCGGCGAGCCTGCCCTTCCGCTTCGAGGTCGCCGTGCCGACCGCCGAGGGGCGGCCGGGGGGCGTGGCCGGCGACACCCTCAGGCTGGCGGTGGGCACGCTCTTCCAGGCCCAGTTCCAGCGCCAGCACCGCGGCGGGCACAGCGTGGTGACCCGCGGCGGGATGTCCCTCAACGAGCCCCTGCGCCTCGGCGACAAGGGGGTGATGCTGTCGGCCAGCGCCGACCGCCTCGAC
>JAKLLM010000078.1:0-2497 GCA_023150125.1 Zoogloea sp. | reverse complement strand
TCGACGCCGATGCCTGGCGCAAGGCCCTGGCCGGCAAGTCGGCGCATCCGGCGGTGGGGGCGGCGGAGGGCGACGAGGCCTTCCCGATCTCCGGCATCGCGCTGCGCGCCGGTGAGCTGCAGATGCTCGGCCAGCGCCTCAGCGACGTGCGCCTGCGGGCGGTGATGGAGGAGGGCGGCTGGCAGGCGCGCCTGGCGAGCCGCGAGGCCAGCGGCGACGTCGTCTGGCGCGACCAGGGGCGCGGCCGGCTGCAGGCGCGCTTCAAGCAGCTGGCGATCGGCAGCCCGGGCAAGGACGGCGAGGCCGGCCGCGAGGTGCCCGACGAGGAGCGCCTGTCGGAGCTGCCGGGGCTCGACATCAGCGCCGACAGCTTCGTGCTGCGCGGCCGCCAGCTCGGGCGGCTCGACCTGAAGGCTGCCAACCAGGGCGAAACCTGGCGCCTGGAGCAGCTCAGCATCGCCAACCCCGACGGCGTGCTGTCGGGCAAGGGCCTGTGGCGGCCCGGCGCCCGGGAGGAAACCCGGCTCGATTTCCGGCTCGAGGTGAATAGCGTCGAGAAGCTGCTGGCCCGTTTCGGCTACCCGGAGGCGGTGCGCCGCGGCCGCGGCAGCCTGGCCGGCGAGATCGCCTGGAAGGGGCCGCCCACCGCGCTGCACCTGCCCAGCCTGGACGGGCAGATGGACGTCGCGGTGGAAAGCGGCCAGTTCGCCCAGCTCGAGCCGGGGGTCGGGCGGCTGCTCGGGGTGCTCAGCCTGCAGGCGCTGCCGCGGCGGATCACCCTCGACTTCCGCGACGTGTTTTCCCAGGGATTCGCCTTCGACAAGGTTTCCGGTAGCATCCAGATGAAGCACGGCGTGCTGCGCACCGAAGACCTCGAGCTGGGCGGCCCGGCCGCCCGGGTCTTCATGAGCGGCGAGGCCGACGCGGTGAAGGAATCGCAGAACCTGCGGGTCAAGGTCCAGCCGACCCTGTCCGAATCGGTCGCCGTGGGCTCGGCCATCGCCACCACCGGGGCGATCAACCCGGTGCTCGGCCTGGCCACCTACCTCGTGCAGAAAGCCCTGCGCGACCCGGTGGAGAAACTGTTCAGCTTCGAATACGCCGTGACCGGCAACTGGTCCGACCCCAAGGTGGAAAAGCTGGCCGCCCTCCCGGTGGCCGCGCCGCCGAAACAGCCCGAGCGCAAGGACGCCCCATGACTAGCTCCCCCCTCTGCCGAATCGCCGCGGTGCAGATGATCTCCGGCCCCGACGTGGACGCCAACCTGGCCGAGGCCGACCGGCTGATCGGCGAGGCCGCGGCGCGGGGCGCCCGCCTGGTGGCGCTGCCCGAATACTTCCCGCTGATGAGCCCGGACGAGACGGCCAAGATCCGCATCCGCGAGCGCGACGGCGAAGGCCCGCTGCAGGCCTTTCTTAAAGACGCCGCCCGGCGCCACAAGGTGTGGCTGGTGGGCGGCTCGATCCCGCTGGCCGCCGACGCCCCCGACAAGGTGCGCAACTCGACCCTCGTCTTCGACGACACCGGGCGCCGGGTGGCGCGCTACGACAAGGTGCACCTGTTCGGCTTCGAGTCCGGCCGCGAGCGCTACGACGAAGCCGCGACCATCGAGGCCGGCAACGAGGTGGTGTGCTTCGAGGGGCCCTGCGGCGAGGTCGGGCTGTCGATCTGCTACGACCTGCGCTTCCCCGAGCTCTTCCGGGCGATGGGCGACGTGAGCCTGATCGTGCTGCCGGCCGCCTTCACCCACACCACCGGCCGCGCCCACTGGCAGGTGCTGCTGCGCGCCCGCGCCATCGAAAACCAGTGCTACGTGCTCGCCAGTGCCCAGGGCGGGACACATCCCCATGGCCGAAGGACCTGGGGTGAGAGCATCATCATAGACC
This sequence comes from Zoogloea sp., assembly GCA_023150125.1. Classification (GTDB taxonomy): domain Bacteria; phylum Pseudomonadota; class Gammaproteobacteria; order Burkholderiales; family Rhodocyclaceae; genus Zoogloea. Next base: position 611 of record JAKLLM010000078.1, on the reverse strand, counting down.
CGTGGGGCGAGGTGCTCGCCAGCCTGCCCGAAGGCCCGGGGGTGGTGGTGGCCGACGTCGACCCGGCCCGCATCGCCGGGGTGCGCGCCAGCCTGCCGGCCCTGCGCCACCGCAAGATCAAGTAACCGTCTTCACGAACCGAAAGCCCATGAGCAAGAACCTGCCCCCCAACCCGCTGAAGACCGCCAGCAAGCTGCTCCTCAAGCCCTACGACCTGGACTTCGAGGATCTCGACAAGGTGTTCGGCAAGCTCTTCCGCCACAAGCTCGACTACGCCGACCTGTACTTCCAGTACCACCGCTCGGAGGCCTGGAGCCTTGAAGAGGGCATCGTCAAGTCGGGCAGCTTCAACATCGAGCAAGGGGTTGGCGTGCGCGCCATCACCGGCGAGAAGACGGCCTTCGCCTACTCCGACGACATCAGCCTGAAGGCCCTCAAGGACGCCGCCGACGCCACCCGCGCGATCGCCGCGGCGGGGCGCCGCAAGGCCCACAAGATCGAGGCCGTCAAGAAACCGCCGCTGGCCCTGTACGGCGCCGGCAACCCGCATGATTCCCTCGACGATGTCTCCAAGGTGAAGCTCCTCGAGCGCCTCGAGGCGATGGCCCGGG
>JAKLLM010000077.1 GCA_023150125.1 Zoogloea sp. | reverse complement strand
GTCTTCCGCATGTGGAGCGAGCCTGAGCTGTTTCGCCGCTGGAGCGCCCCGACGGGCTTCCACATTGCCCACGGCGCCTCCGACTTCCGGCCCGGCGGCGCCTGGCGCTGCCACATGGTGGCGCCCGACGGCACCGCGCACCGGGCGAGCGGCCGCTACCTGGAGATCCTCGCGCCGGAATACATCGCGATGAGCCACCGCTGGGAAGACGCCCACGGCCAGCACAGCCCCGAGACCCAGCTCGGCGTGAACCTGGACGCCCTCGGCGAGCGCACCCGGCTCATCCTGCACCAGGGCCTGTTTGCCAGCGAGGCGGACCGCAGCGGCCACGAAGCCGGCTGGTCCGAATGCCTGGACACCCTGGCCGACCAGCTGCACGCTCTGGCCGCCCACGAAAAGCCCGGCTGAACGGCCACCCGCCGGCCCCACGACCACCAGCCCGCCGGGCTTCACCGCGCCATCACCTGGTGGTCACACCGCTGCAGCATCGCCCCGTGACACTAGGCGGATGGACCACGCCGGACTCGTCTGCCACGAACTCGTCAAGCACCCCGCGGCCCTTCGGGTGGCGGTGGTGACCGAAACCTATCCGCCCGAGATCAACGGCGTCGCGATGAGCACCGGGCGGCTGGTCGAAGGCCTGGTCGCCGCCGGCCACCGGGTCGACCTGATCCGCCCGCGCCAGCCCCACGAGGGCGGCGAGCCCTGCGCCCGGGCCCCGGCCAGCGGCCTCGACGAGATGCTCGCCCGCGGCATCCCGCTGCCCAAGTACGCCCAGCTGCAGCTCGGCCTGCCAGCCCGGCAGCTGCTCCTGCGGCGCTGGTCGCGCCAGCGGCCGGACATCGTCCAGCTGGTCACCGAAGGCCCCCTCGGCTGGTCCGCGCTGGCTGCAGCGCGCAAGCTGCAGCTGCCGGTGATCAGCGAGTTCCACACCAACTTCCACCGCTACACCGGGCACTACGGCGTGGGCTGGCTGAAGGCCCCGATCGCCGCCTACCTGCGCAGCTTCCACAAGCGGGCCGACCTGACCCTGGTGCCGACCCGGGCCCTCGGCGACGAGCTGCAGGCCCTCGGCATCCCGCGGGTGGACGTGGTGTCGCGGGGCGTGGACACCGAGCTGTTCGCCCCGCAGCGCCGCAGCGACGCCCTGCGCCGCCAGTGGGGGCTGGGCCCCGACGATCTGGGCGTGCTCTACGTCGGGCGGATCGCCCCCGAAAAGAACCTGGCCCTGCTCGAAAAGGCCTTCGCCGCCATCCACGCCCGCCACCCCCGCGCCCGGCTCGTGATGGTGGGCGGCGGGCCGGCCCTGGCGGCCCTGCGCAGCCGCCAGCCCCGGGCGGTATTCACCGGCATGCAGACCGGCACAGCCCTGGCCGAGCATTACGCCAGTGGCGACCTGTTCCTTTTCCCGAGCCTCACCGAAACCTACGGCAACGTGGTGGCCGAAGCCCTCGCCAGCGGCGTGCCGGTGGTGGCCTACCGGGACGCGGCGGCGCTCGAGCTGATCAGCCACGGCATCCACGGCTGGCTGGCCGGGCCCGGCGACGAGGCCGCCTTCGTCGCCGGCGCGGTGCACCTCGCCGACGCCCCCGCAGAGCGCGCACGCCACGCGCTGGCGGCGCGGCAGCGGGTCGCCGCGCTGGGCTGGCCGGCCATCGTCGAACGCCTCGTGGGCCTGCAGCGGCAGATCATCCTGTCATCCCCCGCGGCGCTGCCGGCCGGCAAGAAACGCTGACCAGCCGGCGCCCTGCCCGCTTGTCACGCGCTTCAGCTTGCGCCTTCCGTGCCGTATACCAGGGAGTTAGCGAATAGACTGAGCGCCTGCCAATCCTGGCCCGAGCCGGACGATGAACGAGCCTTTCCCTGCCGCCCCGCCTGCGCGCACAGCTCCGCGGGAGCGCATTACCCTGCTGCTCGGCGCCGTCGTCGTGCTGTGCAACCTCGCCGCGATCGCCCTCGGCGTGCTGAACCTCAAGCAGAGCCTCCACAGCGTCGAGACGCAGGCCGAGAGCCTCACCCTAAACCTCGCCCACGTGCTCGACCAGAGCCTCTCCAGCAGCGCCCGCAGCATCGACGTGGCGCTCCAGGCGCTCGCCGACGAGTTCAGCCGTGAAGCCCAGAGTGGCAGCAAGTATCTGGACGAGAACGAAGTCCTCACGATGCTGGCCCGTTTCAAGGGCTGGCTGCCCGAGACCGAGAGCATCCGCGTCTTCGACGCGAAAGGGCAGCCCAGGTGGGCCAGCCGCGGCAACCTGGGCCAGGTCCAGGACATCTGCCAGTGCTTCAACACCCTGCGCGACGACCCGGCTCGGGGCCTCGTCGTCGGCCGCCCGGTCAATCGGCCGGGCAGCTCGGGCTGGCTGCTCCCCTTCTCACGCCGCATCAACCGGCAGGACGGCAGCTTCGGCGGCATCGTCACCGTGATCGTCCCCCTGGAGCACTTCACCGAACTCCTGTCCCGCCCCCAGCTGGGCGAAGGCGGCACCGCGATCCTGCGCTACGAGGATTTCAGCCTGATCACCCGCAGCCCGCCACTCCCCGGTCCGGCCGGCACCACCGGCCACGTGTGGGCATCGAACGCGCTGCGCCACAATCTCGAGGCCGGCCGGACGAGCTTCACCTACCGCAGCGCTGAGGGCTCCGACGGCGTCGAGCGGCTCAACGCCGTGCGGCGGGTCGAGGGCCTGCCACTGCTCCTGGTGGTGGGCCTCTCGCAGGACAGCTACCTTGCCCAATGGCGGCGCGACGCGGCCCAGGCCGTCACCATCCTCGGCATCTTCCTGCTCGTCTCGTCGGGCTCGGCGCTGGTCATCGGGCGGCTCTACGGGCGCCAGCGGGACGCGGCGGCCCGGGCCATCGAGAGCAAGGCCCACCTGGAAGCCACCCTCCACGAGCTGCGCAAGCGCGATCTCGCCCTCGACGCCGCCGAACAGATCGGCCGGCTCGGCGCCTACTCCATCGACATCGCCAGCGGTCAGGTGATCCACTCGCGGGCCTTCGACATGGTCCTGGGGCTCCCCGCCGGCCAGCCGCTGTCCCACGACGACTGGCTCCGCCGGATCCACCCGGACGACCTTCCCGCCGCCCGCACCCGCTTCGAGGAGGGCCTGCTGAGGGACGGCCAGCCCTACGACATGGTCTATCGCCTCCACATGCCCGACGGCACCCTGCGCTGGATACACGGCCTGGGCCGGGCCGAGCGGGATGCCGACGGCCGGCTGGTCGCCGTTTACGGAGCCGTGCAGGACATCAGCACCCGAAAGCAGGTCGAGCATTCGCTGCAGCGGGCCGTGAACGACTACCAGGGCCTGATCGCCCGCATCCCGGTGGGCATCGTCAAGTTCCGCCTCGACGCCCACGGTCAGCCCGGCTTCACCTACGTCAGCCCGCGCTTCTGCGAGCAGGTGGGGCTGACGGCCGACTGTCTGCTGGGCTCCGCCGAGGCCTTCCTGGGCAACATCATCGACGCCGACCGCAACGCCCTGCGCGAAACGCTCCATGCCCACGTGAAACTGGGGCACGCCTTCGGCTGGGAGGGCCGCATCCGGGTCGGCGCCGACCTCCGCTGGATCTCGATGCTGGCCAGCCCGACCATCCAGGGCGACGGCGCGACGCTCTGGGACGGAGTAAGCACCGAGATCACCGACCGCAAGCTGGCCGAGCTGGCCCTGCGCGAAATCGAAGAGCGCAACCGCCTGCTGCTCGAATACTCGCCGGTCGGCATCCTGCAGTACGACCGCGAGCTGCGGGTCAGCTACTGCAACAAGCAGTTCGCGCGGATCATGGGGGCGCCCCTGAACTACATGAACGCCCTGGACTGCACCACGCTGCAGGACCAGCGCGTCATCCCCAACATGCGCGCGGCCCTCGCCGGCGGGATGTCCCGCTACGAGGGGGCGTATCGCACCACCTACTCGGGCCAGGAGCTGGCGATCTCGATGACCTGCGCCCCGCTGCGCGACACCGGCGGCGAGATCGTCGGCGGCATCGCCATCCTGCAGGACATCACCGAACGGGTGCGCAAGGACGAAGAGCTGGCCCGCTACCAGAACAGCCTTGAGGAGCTTGTGTCGGCGCGCACCGCAGACCTCGAAGCCTCCCGCGCCGAGGCCGAGCGCCTGGCCCGGGTGAAAAGCGAGTTCCTCGCCAACATGAGCCACGAGATCCGCACGCCCCTCAACGGCGTGCTCGGGCTCGCCCGGATGGGCTTCCGCGACAGCGCCGGGCGCAACGCGACCCAGGCCGTCTTCGCGCGCATCCTCAGCTCGGGGCAGCTCCTGCTGGGCATCATCAACGACGTCCTCGACTACTCGAAGATCGAAGCCGGCAAGCTGGGCGTCGAAGCCATCCCGGTCGAACCGGCCCGGGTCGTCGGCGACACCCTGGTCCTGATGGAGGACGCCGCCACCAACAAGGGCCTGCGCCTGCGGCTCCAGCAGCGCTCACCCCTGCCGGCAGTGTGCCTGTCCGACCCGCTGCGGCTTGCCCAGATCCTGGTCAACCTGCTGTCGAACGCCATCAAGTTCACCGAGCACGGCAGCATCACGCTGGAAGTCGGCCGGGACGGCGACGCGCTCGTCTTCAGCGTCATCGACACCGGCATCGGCATGACGGCCGACCAGCTCGCCACCGTCTTCGCCCCCTTCGAGCAGGCCGACAACTCCACCACCCGGCGCTTCGGCGGAACCGGCCTGGGCCTCGCGATCACCCGCCGCATCGTCGAACTGATGGGCGGCAGCCTGCACGCCGACAGCCAGGCCGGCGCCGGCAGCCGCTTCGAAGTCCGGCTGCCGTGCATCGAGGTGCCCACCCCTGCGCCCGCAGCGTCCGCCCCGCTGGCCACCGGCGAGGGCACCCGCCTGGCAGGGCTGCGCATCCTGGCCGCCGAAGACAACGAGGTGAACCAGTTGGTCCTCGAGGACAACCTGGCCAGCGAAGGCGCCGAAGTCACCCTCGCGGTCAATGGCCAGGAGGCCGTCGAGCGCGTCAGGCAGCAAGGCCCCAAGGGCTTCGACGTGGTGCTGATGGACCTGCAGATGCCGGTCATGGACGGCTATGAAGCCACCCGCCAGATCCGCGCCCTGGCCCCGGCGCTGCCCATCATCGGCCAGACCGCCCACGCCCTCGACGACGAACGGGCCGCCTGCCTCGCGGCCGGCATGGTCGACCACCTCGCCAAGCCCATCGACCCCGACCGGCTCATCGCCAGCATCCTCCACCACACCCGCCTGCGCAGCACCGCGTGATGCCGCGCGAGCACCCGGCCCGCCTCGGTGGCTTACTTCAGCGCCCGCCCACCTGGGCGCCCGAGAACAGCTGGGCATGCTCGCGGGGCAGGCAGCGCCAGTACTGGGGCGCCGCCTTCAGGCGGGCACCCAGGCGGGCCGCGGCGTGCCACGGCCAGCGCGGATCGTAGAGCATGCAGCGGGCGACGCCCACCAGGTCGGCCTGGCCCCTCACGACGATCTCCTCGGCCTGCTCCGGCTCGGTGATCAGGCCCACCGCGATGGTCGGCAGCTCGGTCTCCTGGCGGATGCGCACCGCGAACGGCACCTGGTAGCCCGGCCCCAGCACCAGCTTCTGCTGGGGCGACAGGCCGCCGGTCGACACATGCATGAACGCGCAGCCGCGGGCCTTCAGCGCCTTGGCCAGCACCACGCTCTGCTCCAGGTCCCAGCCCCCCTCGACCCAGTCGGTGGCCGAGATCCGCATGCCTACCGGCTTGTCCGCCGGGAAGGCCGCCCGCACCGCATCGAACACCTCCAGCGGGAAGCGCATGCGGTTCTCGAGGCTGCCCCCGTAGGCGTCGTCGCGCTGGTTGGAGAGCGGCGACAGGAACTGGTGCAGCAGGTAGCCGTGGGCCCCGTGCAGCTCGATGCAGTCGATCCCGACCCGGGCTGCCCGCCGCGCCGCTGCCGCGAAGGCCTCGCGGATGCGCACCATGCCCGCCTCGTCGAGGGCCCGCGGCACCGGCTCATGGGGCAGCTGGGGCAGCGCGGACGGCCCCAGCGTCGGCCAGCCGCCCGCCTCAGGCGGCAGCAGCTGCCCGCCCTGCCAGGGCAGCGCGCTGGAGGCCTTGCGGCCGGCATGGCCGAGCTGTATCGCCAGCGGCATGTCCGAATACTTGCGGATGCCCTCGACCACCCGGCCGAGGGCCGCCTCGTTGGCATCCGACCACAGCCCCAGGCAGGCCGGCGTGATGCGTCCCTCCGGCTCGACCCCGGTGGCCTCGATCACCAGCATGCCGGCCCCGGAGAGCGCCAGGTTGCCCAGGTGCATCAGGTGCCAGTCCTGGGCGTCGCCGTCCACCGCCGAGTACTGGCACATGGGCGCGATGACGATGCGGTTGGGAAGGGTGAGGCCGTCGAGGGTGAAGGGCGTGAACAAGGCCGACATGGGCAGACTCCTGGTTACGGGCAAGGGCGTGGGTGTCACGGCCACGATAATCCCAGAAAGCACGCAGCCGGACCACCTCGGGCAGACACCCACCTTCCCGCGGCGGCTGCCACGCCCGGACTAAAGTCCGTCCAGCCCGCTGCCGCTAAACCTTGGGTCCGGCGACGCGCCCTCCTGGCGGCTGCGCGCGGCCTAGCGCCGGTGGACATCACCGAACCAGAACCCCACCCATGCCTCGTCGCCCTCTCTTGCCCGCCCCCTCCGGAACGCCCGGCGCGGCCCGCTCCCCCGAACCCGGCCCGCCGGCCCGACGGGTGGCGCCATGAACTGGAAAGCCTCGTCCCTGCGCCGGCGCCTGCTGCTGATGCTGGCCGGCATGGCCTTCGCGGTGCTCTCGCTGGCCCTCGTCATCTTCACCGTCGCCGGCGCCCTGCGCCAGCAGCACTCCATGATGTCCCAGCTGCGCAGCCTGGCCCACGTGGTCGCCGCCAACGCCGAGGCGGCGGTGGTGTTCGGCGACGAGAAGGCCGCGGCCGTCAACCTGGCCAGCCTGCGCGAGTACCCCGAGGTGGTGGCCGCCCGCATCGTGCTGCCCGACGGGCGCCTGCTGGCCGCCTATCCTGCCGGCACCGACCCGGGCGTGTTCGCACGGCTCCCGCCCAAGGGCTTCGAGGAAGGCCTGCCCTTGTCGACCGCCCCCCTGCGCTTCGACCACCTGCTGCACTCCACCACCACCGGCCTCGACGCCACCGAGACCCTGGGCACCCTGTCGATGGTGGTCGACCCGTCCGGCATGTGGCAGCAGATCGGCCGCGACGCCCTCACCACCGCCGGGCTCGGCACGATCGTGCTGCTGCTCGCGGTGCTGGCCGCCCAGCGCCTGCAGCACCGCATCAGCGCGCCGGTGCTGCGCCTCGCCGCGGCGGCCCGCGAGGTGGCCGAAACCCAGCGCTACGACCTGCACATCCCGCGCAGCGGCGACGACGAGATCGGCCGGCTGGTGGACAGCTTCAACGACATGCTGGGCGAGCTGCGTGCCCGCGACGAGAGCCTGCGCCTGCACCGGGAACACCTCGAAGAACTGGTCGAGGGGCGCACCGCCGAGCTACGCGCCGCCAAGGAGCAGGCCGAGGCCGCCAGCCAGGCCAAGAGCGAGTTCCTCGCCACGATGAGCCACGAGATCCGCACCCCGATGAACGGCGTGCTCGGCATGACCGAGCTGCTGCTCGACTCCCGGCTCGACCCCGCCCAGCAGCGCTATGCCGAGCTGGTCCAGCAGTCGGGGCGCCACCTGCTGGGCATCATCAACGACATCCTGGATTTCTCGAAGATCGAGTCGGGCCACATCGAGCTCGAGGCCATCGACTTCGACCTGGGCGAACTCGTCGAAGACAGCGTCGCCATGTTCGCCCAGCCGGCCGCCGAGAAGGGCCTCGAGCTGGCCAGCCAGCTCAGCCCGCCCAACGTCGCGCTGCGCATGCGCGGCGACGCCTTCCGGCTCCGCCAGGTGCTGGCCAACCTGCTCAGCAACGCCATCAAGTTCACCCGCCACGGCGAGGTGGTGGTGCGCGCCCACGTCGTGCCGGACGGCGAGCAGCTGCAGGTGGGGCTGAGCGTCGAGGACACCGGCGTCGGCATCTCCGCCGCCGCCCGGCAGAAGATCTTCGAGCACTTCTCCCAGGCCGACGGCTCAACCACCCGCGAGTTCGGCGGCACCGGGCTGGGGCTGGCGATCAGCCGGCGGCTCGTCGAGCTGATGGGCGGCCGCATCGGCGTCGACAGCGAGGTCGGCAGGGGCTCCCGCTTCCACATCGAACTGCGCCTGCCCCGCGCCACGAGCGACGCGGCCTCGCCCGAACCCGTCACCACCCGGCTCGACGGCGTTCCGGTGCTGGTGGTGGACGACAACCTCACCAACCTCGACATCCTGCGCCTGCAACTGGGCGGCTGGGGCATGCAGGTGAGCGCCGCCGAGAGCAGCGACCAGGCCCTCGAGGCACTCCGCGAGGCTGCCGGGCGTGGCCAGCCCGTAGAGCTCGCCATCCTCGACATGCACATGCCCGGTACCGACGGCCTGGCCCTCGCCCGCGCCATCCATGCCGACCCGGCCCTCGCCGCGACCCGGCTGATCATGCTCACCTCCACCTTCGTCGCCGGCAGCGCCCGCGAGCGCGAAGCGGCCGGCATCCTGCGCTGCGTCAGCAAGCCCGTGCGCCAGTCCGAGCTCCACGGCGTCATCGGCTGGGCCCTGGGCGCCGGCAAGGCAGCCGCCCCGCCCCCGGCCGCCTCCGATGCCGCCACCGCCGGCCAGCTCCATGGCCACGTGCTGCTGGCCGAGGACAACCCGGTCAACCAGGAACTCGCCCGCGCGATGCTGCAGAAGCTCGGCCTCTCGGTGGTGATCGCCCAGCACGGCAAGGAAGCCCTCGCCCTGGCCGCCGGGCAAGCCTTCGACGCCATCCTGATGGACTGCCAGATGCCGGTGATGGACGGCTACCGGGCGACGGCCCTGCTGCGCGCCCGGGAAACCCAGGGCGGCGGGCACCTGCCGGTGATCGCCCTGACCGCCAATGCCATGGAGGGCGACCGCGACCTGTGCCTCGCCGCCGGCATGGACGACTACCTCGCCAAGCCCTACACCACCGCGCAGCTCCAGGCCATCCTGCAGCGCTGGCTGCCGAGCCGCCCCGCCCCGGCAGCGGCCCCCACGGAGCCCCCGGACGCCCCTGGCCCGGCCCCGGCCGCCGGCACGGCCATCGACCGCCAGCTGCTCGAACCCTACCGCAAGCTCGACCCCGATGGCGGCTGGGGGCTCACCCGGCGGCTGCTGCAGGTGTATCTCGACAGCTCGACCTCGCTCACCGACAAGCTGGAGCGCGCCATCCCGGCCGGCGACGCCGAGGCCGCCCGCGAAGCGGCCCACGCCCTCAAGTCCAGCAGCGCCAACATCGGCGGGCAGCGTGCCGCCGACCATTTCCGCGAGCTCGAAGCCCTCGCCAAGGCCGGCCGGCTGGACGAGGCCACCCTGCGCATAGGCCCCGCCCGGGCCGAGTACGACCGGCTCACCGCCGAAGTCCGCGCCCTGCTCGACGAGACCGCCTGAGCCCGGCACCCGTGGGCAAGGCCCGGCGGGAGCCGACCGAAAAAATGCCGGCCGGAACCCTGAACTTTTCCGGCACAAAACCGATATAAATAAAAAGAAAGCCGCCGAGTGTCGCAGTCTCCACAACGCACCGCGGGCTTGCGCGTTCCCGAAGGAAACCCGATGACGACCTCCCCGACCGAAACCGGCGCCCATGGCGGACCTGGCCAGGCCCACGACATGCCGCTCGAACAACTCCGCTTCAACGGCCAGCTGCCGAGCCCGAAGGGCGTCGCGCTGGCGATCATGGAGATCTGCGGCCGGGACGACGCCACCATCGGCGAGATTGCCCGCATCGTGCAGACCGATCCGGCCCTCACCAGCCGCCTGCTGCAGCTGGCCAACACCGCCGCCGCCAATGGCTCCGGGCGCCCCTTCGTGTCGGTCTCCGAGGCCGTGGTACGCCTCGGCATGACCACCGTGCGCCAGCTCGCGGTGGGGTTCTCGCTGGTGGACCAATACCAGGACGGCCCCTGCGAAGCCTTCGACTACGCACATTTCTGGTCCCACGCCCTGCTGATGGCGGTCGCCTGCCAGGCCCTGGCGAGCCAGAGCCGCATCGGCTCGCCGGACGAGCTGTTCGCCTGCGGCCTGATGGCCCGCATCGGCTGCCTCGCGCTGGCCACGGTGCACCCCGTCGAATACGGCCGCCTGCTCGACGAATGCGAGGACGACAGCCAGCTCACCACCCTCGAGCGGGAGCGCCTGCAGACCGATCACAACGCCTTCACCGCCGTCATCCTGGCCGACAGCGGCATCCCCGGCGCCCTCGCCGAGCCCGTCTGCCACCACGAGGCACCCGAGGCGGCCGGCTTTGCCGAAGGCTCGCGGCCCTACCAGCTGGTCCAGCTCTTCCACCACGCCCGGCGCATCGCCGACATGGGCCTGGCCCCCGAGGACGAACGCGGCGAGCTGATCTCCGAGCTCTTCCTGCTGGGCGGCCGGCTCGGCCTCGACGGCACCGAGGTCGGCGAGCTCGTCGACCGCATCCTGGCCCGCTGGCGCGAGTGGGGCGAGCTGCTCCGGGTGCCGGCCCGCCGCCTGCCCCTCTTTGCCAGCATGGCCGAGGCCCCGGCCCCCAAGGCCGCCGAACCCCGCAAGCTGGCGATGCGCGTGCTGCTGGTGGAGGACGAGCCCACCTCCCGGGTGCTCCTCGAAGCCCAGCTGCGCAGCCTCGCCGGGCCCGAGGTGCATTGCGCGGCCAACGGCGAGGAAGCCCTCGCGCTGGCCGTCAAGGTGATGCCCCACATCGTCGTCACCGACTGGATGATGCCGGTCATGAACGGCCTGGAGTTCTGCCGGGCCCTGCGCGCCACCGACTGGGGCCAATCGATGTACGTCATCATGCTCACCGGCATGGACGCCGAAGATGAAATCGTCGAAGCCTTCGAGGCCGGCGTCGACGACTACGTGACCAAGCCCGTCAAGATGCGCGCCCTGTCGGCCCGCATGCGGGCGGCGCAGCATTACGTGCAGCTCCTCGAGAGCTGGGAGCGCGACCGGGCCCAGCTCAAGCAGTTCGCCTCGGAGCTGGCGATCAGCAACCGCAAGCTCGAGCACTACGCCCTCACCGACCTGCTCACCGGCCTGCCCAACCGGCGCGCCGGCATGGAGATCCTGGGCCAGGCCTGGAGCGCCGCCTCCCGCTCGCGCCAGGGGCTGACGGTGATGATGATCGACATCGACCGCTTCAAGGCCGTCAACGACACCCACGGCCACGCGGTGGGTGACCGGGTGCTGGCCGAGGTGGGCCAGCTGCTGCGCAGCACCGCCCGCCGCGACGACCACGTGATCCGGATGGGCGGCGAGGAGTTCCTGGTGATCTGCCAGAACAGCGACCTCCGCGCCACCCTCCAGGCCGCCGAAAGGCTGCGCCTGAAGGTGAGGGAGGCGCCGATCCAGGTCGGCGAGCGGGTGATCAGCACCAGCATCAGCG
>JAKLLM010000076.1 GCA_023150125.1 Zoogloea sp. | reverse complement strand
GGCCCGACGACAGATCCGCCTGCCCGTCGAGGAGCGCCTTCCAGCCCCCCTCCGGCGGCCGCTCGACGTAGGCCATCACCAGCAGCAGGCGAAGCGCCAGGCGCTCGACAGGAAAGCCAAACACGCCCAGCGGCGCGGCCAGGGTCATCAATCCGGACACCAGCGTCCTTTCGTCAGTCGTTTCAAGGAGAAGTGCCACCAGGAAGAGCACCGAAAGCAGGCGGACGCCATGGCTGGCAGCCAGCGCGAGGCCTTCGTGGGTAGGCCCTGCCTGGCCGAGCACGGAAATGAGCGCCTCGCCAGGCGTGAAAAAGGTGAACAGGGTAACGAGGACAGCCAGCAGGAACCTGGCCCGTCGCACGAGCCGCAGACTCCGCTGCCGGGCGAACAGGAAGCCCGAGGCCACAACGACAAGCCCGAAGCCCCACAGAAGGGGGCCTCGGGCCAGTTGTACGCAAACGATCAAGACTATCCACCCGACGAGACGCGTCGCCGGATGCAGGCTGTTAAGCACGAAGGCCAGGACTCGCTATCGCCCCGCGCTCAGGACAGACGGGCGAGGATGAGGCGGGCTTCGTCCTGCTGGCGGCCGGAGCCTTCACGCAGGACTTCTTCCACCAGTTCCCGCGCGCCTTCCTTGTCACCCATCTCTTCGTAGGCCCGGGCCAGCTCAAGCTTGGTCGCGACTTCCTGTTGGAGGTCGAGGTCGAGAGGGGGCTCGGTGGGCGGGCCGGCGTCCGGCAGCTCGATCGCGGTATCGACGGTGCGACTGAGCTCCAGATCGATCGAATTGAGGTTGCTCGAAGTGGCGAACGACGGACGCGGCTCCACCTTGGGCTCGGCCTTCTCGTCGAGCTCGAAGTCGAAGTCGAGGAGGCTGCTGTCGAAACTCGTGCGCTCCAGGTCGGCCGTGGCCGAATCGACGCGCTCCCGCAGGCTGTCGTCAGCGAGGGTCGCGGTGAGATCCACGTCGACGGTCTGCTCGCGGGAGTCGCCGTGCCGCTCGCCGAACTCGGAGCTGACCTCGAAGTCGAGCTCGTTGGGGTCGGGCAGCGTGAAGTTGTCCGACATGTGCTGGGAGCGGGTCGATGTGGCCTGCAGGCTCTTCGGCATGACGTCACCCGCGACCAGGGTGGCCCCCATCGAGGATGGCGTGGCGGAAGGCTGGTCGAAGCCCAGATCGAAATCGAGACCACTGCTTGCCGACGGGCTGTTGCCACCGAGCGCGACGGTACGGGCGCTGCTGCCGTCGTCGCTGGGAGCGTTGAGGTCGAGATCGAAATCGAGGACGGGCGCACTCGGCGCGGGCGCCGCCTGGGCATCATGGGCCCGGTCGATGTCTTCGAGGCTGGCGTATTGATTGAGTTCGCCCGGAAGAGCCCAGGTGTCCTTGAGCTGCGACGGCGACTCGAGGGGGTCGTCACCACCGAGCAGCGCGGAATCGGCCGCCATGAAATCGGGCTCGGTGCTCACCCGACGGCCACCACCGGCAGAAACGAAACCTGTTTCGGGAAGCGCTGCCGCCGAGATCGTGCGCGGCCCCTGCTCCATGCTGCCCATCGCCGCGGAGGCGACCGCTGCCGGCATGGCGCTCGGCCCTGCGGCGACGCCCGGCGCCGGGATACGGTAGAGCGGGCTGTCCGGATCGACCTTGCGCCCCAGCGCAGCCGCCTTTTCCCAGTCCTGGCCATTGCCGCCGGTGAGGGAATACAGCTCGGTTGCCGAGGTTTCGAACTGCTTGAGGTTCTTGCGCTGGGCGTAGATCTCGAGGAGCTTCAGGTGCACGCCCGTGCGGCCTGGATCGGTCTTGAGGGCATCGAGGAGAATCTCCTCGGCCTGGGCATCGCGCCCGTAAGCCATGTAGACGTCTGCCTCGGCAACCGGATCGACCCCTTCATCGGTATCGATGGAGGACAGACCGGACTGGCTGAAGTCGGTCTGGATCTGGCTGCTGCTGCCGGTATCGACGCTCTGACCGCCTGCGGCACCGAAGACCGAATTGGAGCTGTCGCCGAACTCGGACAGGGCGGGCGTCGTCGTGGGTGCCCCCTGGCCGTTGCGGCGCTTGTAGAACTTGTAAGCGCCCCAGCCGAGCAGGAGCGCGAGGATCCCGCCACCGCCGAGCAGCAGGGACATGTCTTCGGAGGGTGCTGCCGCCGGCTGGGCCTCGGGCGCCACGGGCGGCGCAGCGGGCTTGGGCTCGGGCAGCGGAGCCGGCTTCGGCTCCGCAGGAGGCTCGGGCTCCTTCGGCGGCGCAGGCCTTTCGGCCTCGGGTGCAGGCGCGGGGGCCGGCGGAGTCTCGGCCGCAGGCGGTGCCACCGATGCCTGCGGTGCCTGCGGTGCCGGAGCAGCAGCCTGACCGGGGGCTTCAGCCTGGATCTGGGCCATGCCCTGGCTCTTCAGCTCGACCAGACGCTGAAGCTCCTTGATGCTCTTCTCGAGCTCAGCGAGGCGTGCGTTGGCTTCACGCAGGGCCTTGTCGCGGGAGACGAGGTCTTCCTCCAGGGCCTGCAGCCGTGCAACGGACTTCTCGCCACCCGCTGCGCCGGGACGGGCGCCGTCTTCGCTCTTGGAGACCTTCAGCTGATCGGTTGCGCCAGCCACGGCGGGCGCCCGGTCTTCGACCTTGGCACCGATCTTGCCGGCGCTGCTCTGGCGAACCGGAGCCTCCTTGGGGGGCGCCGCAGCAGCCTGTTCGGCGAGCTTCTGGCGATAACGGCCGAAATCGGACGAGTGGGCGAGCACCTGCTGGCGGGGCGCGTCACCGGCCAGCTGACGCACGCCTTCGGCATCGGGGATGCGGAGGATCTTGCCGGCCTGCAGGCGGTTGACGTTGTCGGCCTCGAAGGCCGAGCGGTTGCCCTGGAACAGGGCGGTCAACATCTGTTCGACGGAAACGCCGTCGGGACGGGTCTCGAGGGCGATGCGGTTGAGGGTGTCGCCGGGCTGGACCAGGTAAGTCCGACCCGCTGCAGCTGCAGCACCGCCCGCCGCAGCGGCCTGACGGGGCGCGCGCTGAGCGGCTGCTCGCCGGGGCGCCTGCTCGGCGGCACGGGGCACCGACCGGAATTCGGGGCTCGAGACCACGGCCGGTGCACGACCGACGCCGGTGTCAGGAGGATCGAGGAGGAAGGTGTACTCGCGGATCAGCCGACCCGACGACCAGTTGAGCTCGACCAGCATGTCGACGAAGGGCTCGTTGATCGGCCTGTCGCTGCTCACCCGGACGACTGCCCCGCTGCCCCGCCGCTCGACAGCCATGCGCAGGCCGCTCAGGGACGGGGAATAGTCGACCCCGGCCTGGCGGAAGGCTTCCGCGGAAGCCAGCCTGGCGGTCAGGCTCTGAAGCTCTTCCGGGGTCGCCGCGATCTCGACCTCGGCACGCAAAGGCTGGCCGAGACCGCGTAGGACCGTGATCCGGCCGAGGCCTGCCGCACTGGCACTGAGGGACACGGCGCTGACCGCAACGGCGATCAGGGTGCGTTTTAGACGGCTATTCACAAGTTTCTTAGGCACGAAGGCTGATCATCGAAATCGAGTTATCGATGAACATAACATCATGGATATGGGGAGGCAAGTTCAAGCCGTCATTAGACTCCCCAAGCTACGCACGAAGATGTTGCACAAAATGGAAAAAGGCGGCCTGAGCCGCCTTTTGAGTGCCGTTTTTAACGACTCAGGCTTCGAGCAGGACACGCAGCATGCGGCGCAGCGGCTCGGCAGCGCCCCACAGCAGCTGGTCGCCGACCGTGAACGCGGACAGATACTCGCCACCCATCGCCAGCTTGCGCAGGCGGCCGACCGGGACCGTGAGAGTGCCGGTGACGGCGGTCGGGGTGAGGTCGCGCATCGAGGCCTCGCGCTGGTTCGGGACGACCTTGACCCAATCGTTGGCGCTCGCGAGCATGCCTTCGATCTCGTCGATGGGGATGTCCTTCTTCAGCTTGAGGGTCAGCGCCTGGCTGTGGCAGCGCATCGCGCCGATGCGCACGCAGAGGCCGTCGATGGGCACCGCCGGGGAACCAAAGCCTTCACCGCGGCCGAGGATCTTGTTGGTCTCGACGCCGCCCTTCCATTCTTCCTTCGACTGGCCGTTGCCGAGGTCCTTGTCGATCCACGGGATCAGCGAGCCGGCCAGCGGCACGCCGAAGTTGGACGACGGGAAGGCCTCGTCGCGCATCGTGCCGGCGACTTCGCGGTCGATGTCGAGGATGGCGGACGCGGGGTCGTCGAGCAGCTCCTTGACCGAGCGGTTGAGCTCGCCCATCTGGGACAGCAGCTCGCGCATGTTCTGGGCGCCGGCGCCGGAGGCGGCCTGGTAGGTCATGGAGGTCGCCCACTCGACCAGGTCACGCTGGAACAGGCCGCCGAGGGCCATCAGCATCAGAGACACGGTGCAGTTGCCACCGATCCAGTCGCGGCCGCCCTTGGCGAGGGAATCCTTGATCACGTTGAGGTTGACCGGATCGAGGATGATGACTGCCTTCGGGTCCATGCGCAGCGAGGAGGCCGCGTCGATCCAGTGGCCGTTCCAGCCGGCGGCACGCAGCTTGGGATAGACCTCGCTGGTGTAGTCGCCGCCCTGACAGGTGATGATGATGTCCATCGCCTTCAGCTCGTCGATGCTCTTGGCGTCCTTCAGCGCCGGAGCTTCCTTGCCGAAGTTCGGCGCCTTGCCACCCGTGTTGGAGGTGGTGAAGAACACCGGCTCGATCAGCGCAAAGTCGTTTTCTTCACGCATGCGCTGCATGAGCACGGAACCGACCATGCCACGCCAGCCAACCAGACCCACTCTTTTCATAACGATCCCCGATCAGACTTGAATTGTTTTAGTGATGCTTACAGTGCCGCGATGACCGCGTCGGCCATTTCCTTGGTGCCCACCCGGCGGGTGCCCGGCTCGTAGATGTCGCCAGTGCGATAGCCTGCAGCCAGAACCTTCTTGACGGCGCTTTCGATGCGGGCGGCCTGCTCTTCCAGGTTGAAGCTGTAGCGCAGCATCATGGCTGCAGACAGCATCGTCGCCAGCGGGTTCGCCAGGTTCTTGCCGGCGATGTCGGGGGCGGAGCCGTGGCTCGGCTCGTACATGCCCTTGCCCTCGGCATTGAGCGAGGCCGACGGCAGCATGCCGATCGAGCCGGTGAGCATGGATGCTTCGTCGGACAGGATGTCGCCGAACATGTTGCCGGTGACCATCACGTCGAACTGCTTGGGGGCGCGGACGAGCTGCATCGCGGCGTTATCGACGAGCATGTGGGTGAGCTCGACGTCCGGGTAATCGGCCGACAGCTCGATCATCACGTCCCGCCACAGCTGGGTGGTCTCGAGGACGTTCATCTTGTCGACGGAGCACAGCTTCTTGCCACGCTTGCGGGCAGCCTCGAAGGCCACCTTGCCGATGCGGCGGATCTCGGACTCGGCGTAGATCATCGTGTTGAAACCGACGCGCTCGCCGTTTTCTTCACGGATGCCGCGGGGCTGGCCGAAGTAGATGTCGCCGGTGAGCTCGCGCACGATCAGGATGTCCAGGCCGGCGACGATCTCGGGCTTCAGCGACGAGGCGTTGGCCAGCTCCGGGTAGAGGATCGCCGGGCGCAGGTTGGCGAACAGCTGGAGCTGCTTGCGGATGCCCAGCAGACCGAGCTCGGGACGCTGGTCACGGGGGTAGCTGTCCCACTTGGGGCCACCCACGGCGCCCAGCAGCAGCGCATCGGCCTCGTCGGCCAGCTTCGAGGTGGCTTCGGGCAGGGGCTTGCCGGTGGCGTCGACGGCGGCACCGCCGACCAGGGCGACTTCGGCCTCGAAGTTGACGCCATCGCCACGCATGGCCTCGAGGACGCGGAGGGTCTGGTCGATGATCTCGGGGCCGATGCCGTCACCCGGCAGAACGCAGATTTTCATTTGGTTTTCCGTTTTTATCGTTGGGGTTCCCGGCGGCACCAGGCCGCCAGGCTATCAGGCAAACAGCCAGGGTTGGGCGATGCGGCGCTTCGCTTCGAAATCGCGGATCTTGTCGGCGTGGCGCAGGGTCAGGCCGATGTCGTCCCAGCCGTTGAGCAGGCATTCGCGGCGGAACGGATCCACGTCGAAGGCGATCACCTTGCCGTCGGGGCGGGTGATGGTCTGGGCCTGCAGGTCGACGCTCAGGCGATAGCCCTCGCTGCCGTGGCACTGGGCGAACAGGGCATCGACCTCATCGGCCGCCAGCTTGATCGGCAGCAGGCCGTTCTTGAAGCAGTTGTTGAAGAAGATGTCGGCGAAGCTCGGCCCGATCAGCACGCGGAAACCGAAGTCCTCGAGGGCCCACGGGGCGTGCTCGCGGGACGAGCCGCAGCCGAAGTTGTCGCGGGTGAGGAGGATCTCGGCGCCCTTGTAGCGGGGCTGGTTGAGCACGAAATCGGGGTTCAGCGGGCGGCCGGAGTTGTCCTGGCCGGGCTGGCCGACATCCATGTAGCGCCACTCGTCGAACAGGTTGGGGCCGAAGCCACTGCGCTTGATCGACTTGAGGAACTGCTTGGGGATGATCGCATCGGTGTCCACGTTGGCGCGATCCATGGGCGCCACGAGGCCGTCGAGTTTCTGGAAAGGCTTCATTTACTTGGCTACCTTCTGGATGGCTTCGCCACCCTTTTCAAGATCCTTGCCGAGCCCCTGCACGGTGTTGCAGGCGCTCAGCAGCGACATGGCGAACATCAGGCCGCAAATGGCTGCAAATTTACGCATGATTGCGCTCAGGCCAGCGTGCGAACGTCGGCGAAATGGCCGGCAATCGCCGCGGCGGCGGCCATCGCCGGGCTGACCAGGTGGGTCCGCCCGCCGGCGCCCTGGCGGCCTTCGAAGTTGCGGTTGGAGGTGGAGGCACAGCGCTCGCCCGGCTCGAGGCGGTCGGCGTTCATCGCGAGGCACATCGAGCAGCCCGGCTCGCGCCATTCGAAGCCGGCGGCCACGAAGACCTTGTCGAGGCCTTCGGCCTCGGCCTGACGCTTGACGAGGCCGGAACCCGGCACCACCAGCACCAGCTTGACGTTGTCGGCCTTGCGGCGGCCTTTGGCGACCTCGGCAGCGGCACGCAGGTCTTCGATGCGCGAGTTGGTGCAGGAGCCGATGAAAACCTTGTCGACCGGGATCTCGGCAATCGGCGTGCGCGGCGCGAGGCCCATGTACTGCAGCGCCCGCTCCATGCCTTCGCGCTTCACCGGGTCGGACTCGAGGGCCGGGTCGGGGACGATGCCGTCGATGGCGGCGACCATCTCGGGCGAGGTGCCCCAGGTGACCTGCGGGAGGATCTTCGCGGCGTCGAGCTCGACCACTGCGTCGAACTGCGCGCCCTCGTCGGAGTGCAGGGTGCGCCAGTAATCCACGGCGCGGTCCCAGGTTTCGCCCTTGGGCGAGAAGGGACGGTCCTTGAGGTAGTCGATGGTCTTGTCGTCGACGGCCACCAGGCCGGCGCGGGCGCCCGCCTCGATGGCCATGTTGCAGATGGTCATGCGCCCTTCCATCGACAGGCTGCGGATCGCGCTGCCGGCGAACTCCATCGCGTAGCCGGTGCCGCCAGCGGTGCCGATGCGGCCGATGATGGCCAGCACGATGTCCTTGGCGGTGACGCCGGCGCCGAGCTCGCCATCGACGCGGATCAGCATGGTCTTGGACTTCTTCTGGAGCAGGCACTGGGTTGCCATCACGTGCTCGACCTCGGAGGTGCCGATGCCATGCGCCAGGCAGGCGAAGGCGCCGTGGGTCGAGGTGTGGGAGTCACCGCAGACGACGGTCATGCCGGGCAGCGTGGCGCCGTTCTCGGGGCCGATCACGTGCACGATGCCCTGGCGTTCGTTCTTGAACGGAAAGTAGGCCAGCGCCCCGACCTCGCGGATGTTGCTGTCGAGGGTCTCGACCTGCTGGCGCGAGACCGGGTCGAGGATGCCCTGCTCCCAGTGGTCGGTGGGCGTGTTGTGGTCGGCCGTCGCAACGATGGAGTCCACGCGCCAGGGCTTGCGGCCGGCCAGCTTGAGGCCCTCGAAGGCCTGCGGGCTGGTGACTTCGTGAACCAGGTGGCGGTCGATGTAGATCAGCGCGGTACCGTCGTCTTCGACGTGCACCACGTGGCTGGACCACAGTTTTTCGTAGAGCGTTTGCGCTTGCATGGGCGAATGAAGGGCGTGAGGAGCAATTAAACTTTAATTATTTCACAGCCCTCGGCCGCTGAGTAGCTTGCTCGTAGAGGGGCATCACCCGGGCTGCATACTGGGCGAGGTCGCCCTGGCGGGTTTCATTGGACGGGTGGGTCGACAGCCACTGGGGCGGCCCGCCGTTGGAGGCCTTGGCCATCTTCTGCCACAGGCTGATCGCAGCCCGCGGATCGTAGCCCCCGCGGGCCGCCAGCTCGACCCCCATGCGGTCGGCCTCGGTCTCGTGCTCGCGGCTGTTGGGCAGCTGGAAGCTGACCTTGGCCACCGTGCCGATGAGGTCGGTGCCCATCTGCCCGGCCCCCAGCACGGCCCCCAGCACGCTGACCCCGATGTTGGTCATCATGGTCTGGGAGGCCCGCTCGCGGGCGTGTTCGCGCAGGGCGTGGGCGATCTCGTGGCCCATGATGGCGGCGATCTCGTCGTCGGTCAGCTGCAGGCGATCGATGATCCCCGTGTAGAAGGCGATCTTGCCGCCGGCCATGCACCAGGCGTTGAGCTCGTTGGAGCTGAGTACATTGACCTCCCACTTCCAGGACGGCGCGTCCGGGCGGAAGGCGCCGGTGCCCGGGATCAGCCGCCGGGCCACGTTGCGCACCCGCTCCACCTGGGCCGGGTCGCGGTTGAGGGCGTTCTTCTGGCGGGCTTCCTGCAGGATCTTCTGGTAGCTCTGCGCCGAGGCCGACACCATCTCGTTGGCGGATACCATCATCCGCTGCTCCCGCTCGACACCGACCACCCCGCCCTGGGTCGTCTGCACCGTCTGGCAACCGGCCACCAGCCCAGCCAGCACAAGGGGCAGCAGCCCCGCCACGCGGCCACGCAGCGCCGCAAGCATCTTCGTCATTCCGATCTCCCTAACCGCAACACACTCGTCAGACCCGCTCGCCGGGCGAAGGCTCCCGCCAACCACCAAGGAGCACCAGCAAGCCGAGCAACGCAAACACGGCGCCCAGGGAATACGTCCAGGCCGACCCGATCCAGTCCCAAGTGTAGCCGCTGAGCACGCCGCCGATCATCCCCCCGGCGCCGAAGGAGATGCTCCCGTAGAGGGCCTGCCCGCGGGCCTGGTGCTGGGCCCCGAACCATTCGTTGACCGCGGCGACGGCCGCCGCATGGTACGCACCGAAGGTAGCCCCGTGGAGGACCTGGGCGAACAGCAGCAGCGCCAGGGAATCGGCAGCCCAGCCGATCACCAGGAAGCGCAGCACCGCCGCAGCGAAGCTGAACACCAGGATAGCCCTCAGCGAGAAGGCCCGCAAAAGCTGCGGCATGCCCATGAAAACGGCGATCTCGGCGATCACGCCGAGCGTCCACATCCAGCCGACCAGGGTCTTGCTGTAGCCGTGCTCGACGAGGTGCAGCGAGTAAAAGACATACAGCGCCCCGTGGGCCGCCGACATGAAGAAGCAGGCGAGCAGCAGCGAACGCACCTCGGGCCGGCGCAGGATCGCACCGAGGGGCTGGTGCGACGAGGCGCGCACCGGGCGCCGCGCCTCGGGAATCACCAGCGCGCAGGCCAGGATCCCGCCGAGGGTGGCCAGGGTCACCCACAGCACGGCACGGATCGGCAGGTCGTCGAGAAGATAGCCCAGCCCCAGCACGGCCAGGATGAAGCCCACCGAGCCCCACACCCGGATGTTGCCGTAGCGGCCGGCCTGCCCGTCCAGATGGGCGAAGGTGAGTGTCTCGACGAGGGGCAGCGCGGCGCTCCAGAAGAAGGCCAGGAAAGCCATGCTGGCAAAAAGCGAGGCGTAGGCATCGCTCACCAGAAACCCGGCGAAACCCAGCATCGACAACAACGCCGACAGGCGCACGATCGGCACCCGCACGCCCAGGCGGTCGGCGAGCATGCCCCACAGGGTGGGTGCGAGCATGCGCATCACCGACATCAGCGACATCAGTACCGCAATCTGCGCGGCCGTGCTGCCGATGGACTGCAGGTAAAGGCCAAAGTACGGCGAGAAGGCGCCGACGAAGGCAAAGTAGAAGAAGTAGTAGCCGGACAGGCGCCAGTAGGGAATCATCGGAAAGCTTCGTGGGAAGACCGTCGCCAGATAAAAAAAGAGCGCTCTCGGGCGCTCTTTTTTCGACCCCGGATCATACCGGGCTCAGAGGCGGATCAGGCGGCCTTCAGGATGTCGTAGAGCTGATCCTTCAGCTTGAGGCGGCGCTTCTTCATGTCTTCGAGGGCAAAGTCGGTCGCCGGCTCGACGTTGGACTCGACGCTCACCACATGCCGATTGACTTCCTCGTACTCGTCGACCAGGCGTGAAAACTGCCCGTCGGATGCCTTCAGTGCCTCCACCTTCGCCTTGAACTCGGGCAATTCGTGGATCAGGTCGTGTTGCTGCATGCCACTTCTCCCACTTCGTAAATGAATAGCAGATCTTTCGTGCGATTCACTTTACGCCGCCGGAGCGGGCAAAAAGTTGACCGGGGTCAATCCTCGGCGCGCGGCGACGGCACGGCCTGGACGCCCCCCGGGGCGAGCCCGGCGATCTTCGGCGTGGCGGTGGACACGTCGGCGTTCTGGGCGCGATGGCGCAGGGCGTGGTCCATCAGGACGATCGCCAGCATCGCCTCGGCGATCGGCGTGGCTCGGATGCCGACGCAGGGGTCGTGGCGGCCGTGGGTGTTGACGACCACCGGCTCGCCGGCCTTGTCGATGGTCTGGCGGTCGAGCCGCGTGCTGGAAGTCGGCTTGATGGCCATGCTCACCACCACGTCCTGCCCGGTGGAGATGCCGCCGAGCACGCCGCCGGCCTGGTTCGACAAGAAGCCCTCGGGCGACATCTGGTCGGAATGCTCGGTGCCGAGCTGGGCCACGCTGGCGAAGCCGGCACCGATCTCGACGCCCTTGACGGCGTTGATGCTCATCATCGCGTAGGCGATGTCGGCGTCGAGGCGGTCGTACACCGGCTCACCCCAGCCGACGGGCACGCCGCTGGCGACCACGTTGATGCGGGCGCCCACCGAGTCGCCCGACTTGCGCAGCTCGTCCATGTAGGTTTCGAGCTGGGGCACGACGGCCTGGTTGGGCGCGAAGAAGGCGTTGCCGGGCACGTCGGCCCACGAAGCAAACGGGATCTCGACGGGGCCGAGCTGGGCCATGTAGCCGCGGATCACGATGCCGTAGCGCTCGAAGAGCCACTTGCGGGCGATCGCCCCCGCCGCCACCCGCACCGCGGTCTCGCGCGCCGACGAGCGGCCGCCGCCACGGTAGTCTCCTGGTTGCGGATCAAGAGCGCGATCGGGGTGCCGGTGGTGACGCCCTCGAAAACCCCCGACAGGATCTCGACGCTGTCCGGCTCCCGGCGCTGGGTGACGTGGCGGGAGGTGCCGGGCTTGCGCCGGTCGAGCTCGGCCTGGATGTCCGCCTCGCTGATCGCCAGCCCCGGCGGGCAGCCGTCCACCACGCAGCCGATGGCCGGGCCGTGGGATTCGCCGAAGGAGGTGACGCAGAACAGCTTGCCGATCGTGTTACCGGACATGGAGGGACTCGCGAAGGGTGAAATTGAAAAAGGCCGGCAAGGCCGGCCGGCACGTGCGGCGCACAGTCTAGCACCGCCGCCGGCCCCGGGCCGACGGCGTGACCGCGCGAGCTTACTGGAAGAACTCGTCGAGGCGGCCGAAGACCGGATGGTCGCCGGCGTGACGCTCGACGTAGCGCACGTCCTCGAGCTTCTCGACCTGGCGGATCATCTTCTCGAGGCGCTGGTCCTCGAAGACCAGCAGCCAGATGCGGCTGGTATCACCGCTGCCCACCGGCATGCACAGGATGCCTTCGACGTTGAAGGCACGGCGGGCGAACAGGTTGCAGATGTGGCTCATCACCCCCGGGTGGTTGGCCACGCCGAGCTCCAGCACGACCTTGTTGAAACCGGTGGTTTCCGGCACATCGGGGATGAACTCGGACAGCGGCTTGGCGTTTTGTTCGGACATCGTTTTCTCTCCTCTGGCTCAGCCGATCATCTCGGAGTTGGCGGCGCCCGGCGGCACCATCGGGTAGACGAACTCGTTGGGGTCGATCGTCGCGTGGATCAGGCAGGGGCCGGGCGTGTGCAGGGCTTCGGCCAGGGTGGCGCGCGGGTTGGGCGACGGGTCGAGGTCGACCGCCCGCATGCCAAAGCCTTCGGCGATCTTCAGGAAGTCGGTCGGGCGCTCGTAGCGCGAGGCCATGATGCGCTTGCCGTAGAACAGGTTCTGCTGCTGATGCACCAGGCCGAGGGACTGGTTGTTCATCAGGATGATCTTGACGTTGACGTTCTCCTGGGCGGCGGTGGCCATCTCCTGGATGTTCATCTTCAGGCTGCCGTCACCGGAGAAGCACACCACGGTGCGGTCCGGCGCTGCCAGCGCCGCGCCGATGGCCGCCGGGAAGCCGAAGCCCATGGTGCCGAGGCCGCCGGAGTTGAGCCACTGGCGGGCGCGCCGGAACGGGTAGGCCTGGGCCACCCACATCTGGTGCTGGCCGACGTCGCTGGTGATGATGGCGCTGTCGTCGAGGCAGTTGGCCACGGCGTGGATCAGGCCGTAGGGCGAGCGCGGGTCTTCGATGCCCGGCATGGCCAGCGGGAAGCGGCCCTTGAGGCTCTCGACATGGGACAGCCAGCGCTTGCGCAGCTGGGGCTTGACCCGCGGCAGCAGCTCGGAGAGCACCTGCCCCACGTCACCGGCGATGGCCACGTGGGCATCCTTGACCTTGTGCAGCTCGGAGCGGTCGATGTCGATGTGGATGATCTTGGCGTTCGGGCAGAACTCGGCAGTCTTGCCGATGGCGCGGTCGTCGAAGCGGGCGCCGACGCAGATCAGCAGGTCGGCCTCCTCGAGCACGTAGTTGGTGTAGCGCGCGCCATGCATGCCCAGCATGCCGATGGCGAGCGGGTGGTCCATGGGCATAGCGCCCAGGGCCATCAGGGTCATGGTGGTGGGCAGGGAAGCCTGCTCGGCGAGGGTCACGGCCATCGCCGCGGCGCCGGAGTGGATCACCCCGCCGCCCAGGTAAAGCACCGGGCGCTCGGCGGCCTCGATCATCTTCGCGGCTTCTTCGACGGCGGCGATGTCGAACGTGGGCGCAGCGTCGGGCACCACCACGTCGGGGTAGGCCTCGAAGCTCACCATCTGGTTCTGCACGTCCTTCGGCACGTCGACCAGCACCGGGCCCGGGCGGTCGGACATGGCGATGCGGAAGGCCGCCGGGATGACCTCGAGCAGGTCCTTCGCCGAGCGCACCAGGAAGTTGTGCTTGGTGATGGGGATGGTCATCCCGTAGGTGTCGACTTCCTGGAAGGCGTCGGTGCCGATCATCGACAGGGGCACCTGGCCGGTGAGCGCGATGATGGGGATCGAGTCGAGCTTGGCGTCGGCGATGGCGGTGACCAGGTTGGTCGCGCCGGGGCCGCTGGAGGCCAGGCAGACCTCGGGCCGGCCGGACACACGGGCCATGCCCTGGGCGATGAAGCCTGCGCCCTGCTCGTGGCGGCACAACACGTGGTGAATCGTCTCGCTCTTGGACAGCGCGTCGTACATGGGCAGGGCTGCGCCGCCGGGCACGCCGGCGATCGTGCTGGTTCCTTGCCGTTCGAGCAGCTTGACGATCAGGTCTGCTCCAGTCATTTGCATCATCGAGGTTCTCCTAAGGGCTTGGGAGCCGTACTGCAGGCCGGGCCGGGGGCGCAACAAAATGACAAAACCCCCGCCGGTTGCGCGCCGGCGGGGGTTTGAATTCTCTGATCTACAGCCAGCAACCCTTACGACGCGCGAGCACCTACGCTTACTACGCGTACAACTACGACGTCGAGCGGAAGGATCGCGGCGTTAAGGTTCATGTGCTCTGCTGAGTCATCTATAAGACAGCTCCCGGATTATTGGCACAAAGCGGCTTAAACACAAGCAGTTTTTTGCATCGCACCAGCCGGCCGCCACAACGCGGCTCAGGCCGCCGGTGGCGAATCCCGCAGCACGCGGCGCAGGATCTTGCCCACGTTGCTCTTGGGCAGCTCGTCGCGGAATTCGACGAACCTCGGCACCTTGTAGCCCGTGAGCCCCTCGCGGCAATGGGCGATCAGCGCCTCGGCGGTGAGCTTCGGGTCCTTGCGCACGACGAAGATCTTGACCGCCTCGCCCGAATGCTCGTCGGGCACCCCGAGGGCGGCCACCTCGAGCACGCCCGGGTGCGAGGCCACCACATCCTCGACCTCGTTCGGATAGACGTTGAAACCCGACACCAGGATCATGTCCTTCTTGCGATCGACGATGC
>JAKLLM010000421.1 GCA_023150125.1 Zoogloea sp. | reverse complement strand
CAGGCCTTCAGCAGGTTGGCCCGCCCGCCGAACCAGCGGGCGGTGATCGCGTCGGCCACCCGCGGGGCATCGCGCAGGATCTCCTCGGCGAGGCCGCGGGCGATGTCCACCAGCGCCGCGTCTTCCTCGAGGTCGGCGTAGCGCAGCAGCGGCACGCCGCTCTGGCGGGCGCCGATGAACTCGCCGGGGCCGCGGATGCGCAGGTCTTCGCGGGCGATCACGAAGCCGTCGGTGTGCTCGTAGATGGCCTTCAGGCGCTCGCGGCCGGCCTGGGACAGCGGCTGGGCGAAGATCAGGATGCAGGCCGACTGGTGCGCGCCGCGCCCGACCCGCCCGCGCAGCTGGTGGAGCTGGGCGAGGCCGAAGCGCTCGGCGTGCTCGATGACCATCAGGCTGGCGTTGGGCACGTCCACGCCCACCTCGATCACCGTGGTGGCCACCAGCACCTTGAGCTGGCCGCTTACGAAGGCTTCCATCATCGCCGACTTGACGTCGTTCTTGAGCCGCCCGTGCACCAGCCCCACCGGCAGGTCGGGCAGCGCGGCGGAGAGCATCTCGTAGGTTTCCTCGGCAGTCTTCAGCTGCAGGGCCTCGGACTCCTCGATCAGCGGGCACACCCAGTAGGCCTGGCGGCCCTCCATGCAGGCCGCGCGGACGCGCTGGATGACTTCGTCGCGGCGCGCCTCGGCCACCAGCTTGGTGACGATGGGCGTGCGCCCCGGCGGCAGCTCGTCGAGCACCGACACGTCGAGGTCGGCGTAGTAGCTCATCGCCAGGGTGCGCGGGATCGGTGTGGCCGACATCATCAGCATGTGCGGCGACTCGCCGGCCTGGCCCTTCTCGCGCAGGGCCAGGCGCTGGCGCACGCCGAAGCGGTGCTGCTCGTCCACCACCGCCAGCGCCAGGCCGGGCAGTGTCACCGGGTCTTCGATCAGCGCGTGGGTGCCCACCGCCAGCAGGATCTCGCCGGCGGCGAGGCGGGCCAGGGTGGCCTCGCGCTCCTTCTTTTTGCGGCTGCCCGACAGCCAGGCCACCTCGATGCCGAGCGGCGTGAGCCAGTCGGAGAGCTTGCGGAAGTGCTGCTCGGCGAGGATCTCGGTGGGCGCCATCAGGACCGCCTGGCGGCCGTTCTCGGCGGCCTGCAGCATGGCCAGCGCGGCCACGCAGGTCTTGCCCGAGCCCACGTCGCCCTGCAGCAGGCGCTGCATCGGGTGGTCGGAGGCCAGGTCGCGGGCGATCTCGGCAAAGGCGCGGGCCTGGGCGCCGGTGAGGGCGAAGGGCAGCTGGCCCAGCAGATCGCAGCGGCAGGCCCGGCGCGTTCTTGGCGCGGCGGGCGGCGTAGGCCCGGCGCAAGCTGATCTGCTGGGCCAGCAGCTCGTCGAGCTTGATGCGCTGCCAGGCCGGGTGGCCGCGGTCTTCGATGTCCACCAGCGCCATCGACGGCGGCGGCGCGTGCAGGAGCTGCAGCGCCTCGGGCAGCGTGGGCAGGTTGAGGTTGCGGCGCAGCGGCTCGGGCAGCTCGTCGCGCACGCCATTGTGGCGCATTGCGCCGGCGATCAGCTTGCGCAGCGCCGACTGGGCAAGGCCGGCGGTGGTCGGGTAAACCGGCGTGAGGCTCTCGGGCAGCGGCTCGCCGGCGGCCACCGGCTTGAGGCGCGGGTGGATCATCTCGGCGCCGAAGAAGCCGTCGCGCAGCTCGCCGAAGATGCGCAGCCGGCTGCCGGCGGCCAGCTGCTTCTGCTGCTGGGGGTAGAAATGCACGAAGCGCAGCATCACCTCGCCGCTGGCGTCCCGCGCCCGGGCCACCAGCTGGCGGCGCGGCGGCGGCGTGACTTCGCAGGAAAGCACCTCGACCTCGCACTGGGCCGGCACGCCGGGGCGCACGTCGGCCAGCATGGTGAGCGGGCTTCTTGGGCGCGGAGGGAGCGGGGGGCGCAGGTTCGGCCGGCGGGGCGCCGGCCGGCTCGACGAGTTCGGGCAAGGCTCAGCCGATCACCAGAACCGCGTCGGCCTCGACCACTGCGCCGCGGGGCAGCTCCTTGACGCCGACGGCGGCGCGGGCCGGGTAGGGCTCGGCAAAGTAGCGCGCCATCACCTCGTTCACCTTGGCGAAGTTGGCCAGGTCGGTGAGGTAGATGTTGAGCTTGACCGCATCGGCCAGCGAGCCACCGGCCGCCTCGGCCACCGCCTTGAGGTTCTCGAAGACCCGCACGGTCTGGGCCTCGAAGCCCTCGACCAGCTGCATGCTGACCGGATCGAGGCCGATCTGGCCCGACATGTAAACCGTGTTGCCGGCCTTGACGGCCTGGGAGTAAGTGCCGATGGCGGCGGGGGCGCTGGTGGTGGCGATGATCTGTTTGGACATGGGGTGACTCCGTGGGGTTGGACTGGCTAATTTTACAGGGGGAATGGGAAGTGAGGGGGTGTAGGTCGGGTTAGCCCAACGGGCGTAACCCGACACCCTGTAGTGGTCAAGTATTCTCGGACACCCCGATAGGGTGTTTTGCTGCCCTTTCCCGCTCATAAGCGGTGGGCGACAGATAGCCCAATTTCGAGTGCAGGCGCACGCTGTTGTAGAAGCCGACGATGTACTCGGTGACGTCGCGCGTGGCTTCGGCGTGGTTGGCGTAATCGCGCTGCCAGACC
>JAKLLM010000075.1 GCA_023150125.1 Zoogloea sp. | reverse complement strand
CGCTTCGGCGCAAAGTCGGCGTCCTTGCCGAAGGCCTTCAGGCGCTCCTGCAGGTAGAACACCCGCACCAGGTTCTTGGCGGTGGGCGAGCGGAAGATCGCCTCCAGCGACGCGCTTGAATCGGCCGGCACCGCCAGCGCGTTGCCGCCGTGGCGGGCCCAGATGTCGATGATCGCGAAGGGCGCCGGGTAGTGCTCGGGGCGCACCTTGGCGGCCGTCTGCTGGCGGGCCTTGCGGGCCACGATGCCCTTCAGCGGGCCGTTCAGCAGGCGCTGCATGAGGGGCAGCGTACGCGGCGCACGGCCGGACAGCAGCGTGATGCGGGCGGCGCTTTCCATCACTCGCGGTGGCACGCAGTCGTCGGCGAGGCCAAGGCGCTTCGCCTTGCGGGCATCGACGCCCTTGCCGGTGAGCATCAGGTCGAGGGCCGCCGCCGGGCCGACCAGCCGCGGCAGGCGCAGCATGCCGCCCCAGGCCGGGTAGATGCCCAGCATGACTTCGGGCAGCGCCATGCGGGTGGCGGGCTCATCCACCGTGAGGCGGTAGCGGCAGGCCAGGGCCAGCTCGAAGCCGCCGCCCATACAGTGCCCGCGCACCAGCGCGAGGGTCGGGTAGGCCACCGCCGCCAGCCGGTTGAACAGGCTCCAGCCCCGCTCCACCAGCGCGCGGGCGGCGGCTGGCGAATCGATGCGGGTGAATTCCTCGATGTCGGCCCCGGCGATGAAGCCGGCCGCCTTGCCCGAGCGGATCACCAGGCCCGTGGGGGGCTGGCGGTCGAGTTCGTCGAGGAGGCCGGCGAGCTCATTCATCACCGCGCTGCCGAGGGTGTTGGTGCTGCTGCCTGCCACGTCCAGCGTGGCCCAGGCGATGCCGTCGGCGTCGCGTTCGAGTTTCCAGTGTTGCAGTGCCATCACAGGGCCTCCACCAGCATTGCGCCACCCAGGCCACCACCGATGCAGATGGTGGCGATCCCCCGCTTGCCGCCAGTGCGGCGCAGCGCCTGCAGCAGGTGCAGCACGATGCGCACCCCGCTCGCCCCCACCGGGTGGCCCAGCGCCACCGCGCCGCCATCCACGTTGAGGCGGGCCGGGTCGATCTCGCCCAGCGCACCGGGCAGGCCCAGGCGCTCGCGGCAGTAGGTGTCGTCCTGCCACGCACGCAGGCAGCCGAGCACCTGGGCGGCGAAGGCTTCGTTGAGCTCCCACAGGTCGAGATCATTGAGCCCGAGGCCGTGGCGCTGCAGGATGGGCGTCGCCGCATGCACGGGGCCGAGGCCCATCTGCTCGGGCTCGAGGGCCGCCCACTGGCTGTCGACGATGCGGCCGATCGGCGCGAGGCCGTGCTGCGCTACCGCCGCCTCCGAGGCCAGCACCAGCCACGCGGCACCGTCGGTGATCTGCGAGCTGTTGCCCGGCGTGACGCGGCCGTATTTCTTGTCGAAGAATGGCTTGAGCTTGGCGAGGCCGGCCATCGAGGCGTCGCGGCGCAGGCCGTCGTCACTGGCGTAGATGCTGCCGTCCCGGTCGATCAGCGGCACGATCTCGCCAAAATGCCCGGCGTCCTGGGCGGCGGCCACCCGGCGGTGGCTGTCGACGGCGTAGGCGTCCATCGCGGCGCGGCTGATGCCGAAGCGCCAGGCCAGGTTCTCGGCGGTCTGGCCCATCAGCTGGCCGACGATGGGGTCGGTAAGGCCCTTCATGATGCCGATCACCGGCGCCAGGTAGCCGAAGCGGAACTTCCTGAGCATGGCGAGGCGCTGGCCCAGGCTGCGGGCCCCCATCCAGCCGGCGAACCAGCGCACCATCGGGTCGGAGAGCAGCAGCGGCGCCCGCGACAGGGCATCGACGCCGCCGGCCAGCACCAGCTGCGAGCGGCCGCTGTGGATGTTGGCCATCGCCGAATCGATGGCCTGCATGCCGGAGGCGCAGTTGCGCATCACCGTCCAGCCCTGCACCTGGTTGCCGCAGCCCATCCGCAGCGCGGCGACGCGGCCGATGTTCACCTCGTCGGGCGAGGGGCTGGCGCAGCCGAGGATCACCTCGTCGAGCGCATCGGGGGCAAAGCGCTGGCGGGCCAGCAGCGCGCTGCCGGCAGCGGTGGCCAGGTCGCCGGCAGCAAACGGGCCGGGGGCGTTGCGCGCCTTTAAAAAGGGCGTGCGCGCTCCGTCAATGATGTAGATGGGCGGGTTCATTCAGGCTGCCTTGCGGGGTTCGACCACATCGACCAGCGCGGCGCGCAGGTCGAAATCGTAGGGGAAGTCATCCACCCGGATGACCTTGTCGCGCAGCACACCGCGGCGCATGGCCGTGGCGTGCTCGTCGTGGGTGATCACGCCGGCCTCCAGCGCGGCGGTGTAGATGGCATCCACGCCGCCGCCCATCATCAGGCCGGGCTTGAAGTGGCCGGCCTTGATCGCCCGGCGCAGTTTGGCCTCGACCGGCTCGGCCTCGACGGTGGCGCGGAAGGCGGCCTCGAGGGCGGCGACGGGCTCTTCGAGGTCGGTGGGCAGATACACGTCGGCGCTCAGCCTGTCGCGGGTGGCGGAGGGTTCGATCAGCAGGCGCGCCACCTCCTGGCCGAGCGCGTCGGAGGGCGGCGCCCACGGCTTGCCGAGCGGAAACACCACCACCCGCCGCAGGAAGGCGGCAAACAGCCGATTGGGAAAGTTGGCGATGACGCCCTCGAAGGCCTCGCCGGCCTTGTGCAGGCAATCCTGCAGCGCCCAATGCAGCAGCGGCAGGTCGGCCGCCTGGCGGCCCTCGTCCTCGAAGCGCTTGAGGGCGCAGGAGGCAAGGTACATCTGGGCCAGCACGTCGCCCAGGCGGGCCGACAGCTTTTCCTTGCGCTTCAGCGAGCCGCCCAGGGTGCCCATCGCCAGGTCGGCGGTGAAGGCGAAGGCCGCCGACATGCGGGTGAGCTGCTTGTAGTAATGACGGGTCTCCGGCGCCGCGCCTTCCGGCACGCCCACGAAGCGCGCCCCGGTGAGCCCCATCACCAGCGCCCGCGCCGCGTTGCTGAAGCTGAAGCCCACATGCCCCCACAGCGCCGCGTCGAAGGCGACGAGGCTGCCCTCGCGGGCCGCGTGCATCTCCTTGAGCACATACGGGTGGCAGCGGATCGCGCCCTGGCCGAAGAGGATCAGGCTGCGGGTGAGGATGTTGGCGCCCTCCACGGTGATCGCCACCGGGATCTGCTGATAGGCCCGCCCCAGGAAGTTCTGCGGCCCCAGGCAGATGCCCTTGCCGCCGATCACGTCCATGCCGTCGTTAACCGTTTGCCGCGCACGCTCGGTGACGTGGTATTTGACGATGGCCGACACCACCGACGGCTTCTCGCCCAGGTCGATGGCGCCGGCGGTCATCACCCGCGCCGCGTCCGACAGCCAGGTGTTGCCACCGATGCGGGCCAGCGCCTCCTCGACACCCTCGAAGCGCCCCACCGCCGTCTTGAACTGGTAACGCACGCGGGCATAGGCGCCCACCGCGCGGGCGGTCATCTTCTGCATACCGGTGTTGGAGCCCGGCAGCGAGATCGACCGCCCCGCCGCCAGGCACTCCATCAACATCCGCCAGCCCTGCCCCGCCATCGCCGGGCCACCGATGATGAACTCGAGGGGCATGAACACATCGGTGCCACGGATCGGCCCGTTCATCCACACCGCGTTGAGCGGGAAATGCCGCCGGCCGATAGCCACGCCCGGGTGATCGTGGGGCACCAGCGCACAGGTGATGCCGATATCCTCCACCTCGCCGAGCAGGTGCTGCGGGTCGAACAACCTGAAGGCCAGCCCGAACACCGTGCACACCGGCGCCAGCGTGATGTAGCGCTTGTCGAAGCTGACCCGCATCCCCAGCACCTCGCGGCCCTGATAGATGCCCTTGCACACCACGCCGGCATCGGGGATTGACGCCGCATCCGAGCCCGCCCACGGGCTGGTGAGCGCAAAGGCCGGGATCTCGTCGCCGCGGGCGAGGCGCGGCAGGTAGTGGTTCTTTTGCTCGGGCGTGCCATAGTGCAGCAGCAGCTCCGCCGGGCCCAGCGAGTTGGGCACCATCACCGTCACCGCCGGCGCCGACGAGCGGGTGGAAAGCTTGGTGACCACCGCCGAGTGGGCCAGCGCCGAGAAGCCCTTGCCGCCGTATTCGCGGGGGATGATCATCCCCAGAAAGCCCTTGTCCTTGATGTAGCGCCACACCTCCTCGGGCATGTCCTGCTTCTGGGTGCATTCCCAGTCGCGGGTGAGGCGGCACAGCTCGGTGGTCTCCACATCCAGAAAGCGCTGCTCCTCGGCGCTCAGCGCGGGTTTTGGGAAAGCCAGCAGGCGCTGCCAGTCGGGCCGCCCGCCAAACAGCTCGCCCTCCCACCACACGGTGCCGGCCTCCAGCGCGTCTTTTTCGGTCTGCGACATCGAGGGCAGCGCCTTGCGGAAGGCCTTGAAGATGCCCGCCGTCACCACGCTGCAGCGTAGCGCCGGCAGCAGGAACACCGCGCCCACCCCGCCCAGCACCGCCAGCGCCCCCGCCGCCAGCGCCGGCGGCCAGCCGGCCAGCCAGCCCAGCGCCGCAAGCCACGCCAACCCCACCCCGTACCAGGCAAAAAATGGCGCTCGCCCGTAGGCGAGCGCGACCACCAAGGGAGGGAAGGTAACCAGAAACCAGTAAGCCATTTGCTGTCTCCTTTACACGGTGCCGTCTTTGCAGCCCGCTTGTTTTATGGATTCTTTATAACTTCGTGGCTCAGGCCGGGCCCGGGTCGGCCAGCGGCGCCCGCAGGCCGCCGAGCAAAAAGCTCATCAGCCGCGACGCCAGGCGGGCCGGGTCTTCGTCGTCGAACTTACCGGCCAGAAGTTGCAGCGCATCGGTGCCGGCGATGGCGTAGGACATCGCGCCCATCATGAAATGGAAGCGCCACAAAATCTCGGTGCGCGCCACCTCGGGCAGCGCCCGGTACAGCGCCGCCAGAAAACGGTCGACGCACTCGGCGTACTCCTCGGCCAGAAACTGGCGCACAAAATCATTCGGCTCGGTGTAGGTGCGCCCCAACAGGCGCATGAAGGTGTGGCCGCCGCCCTCCACGTCGGCCGCCATGCGCAGCGCCGTGCCGAAGAAGGCCTCGACGATGCGGCTCGGCTTGAGCGGCGCGCCGCCAGCCTCGGCCTCGAGGGCATCCAGCGCCTCGATGCGCCGCCGGTTGAGGTCGGTCAGGCGGCGCCTGAAGACCTCCTGGAACAGCAGCTCCTTGGAGCCGAAGTGGTAATTGATCGCCGCCAGATTGACCCCGGCCTGGGCGGTGATCAGGCGCATCGAGGTGCCGTCAAAGCCATGCTCCATGAACAAGGCTTCGGCCGCGTCGAGGATGCGGCTGCGGGTGTCGATCGAATGCTTTGACGTGTCTTCGCGCATGGCCGGCTCTCGAACAGGTGATGGGTTGGGTGAAGGCACAAACTCAAACAACTGTTTTAATCATACGTTCACTTTGACTTGTGTCAACACCCTCCGGCGCGCCACTCACCCTCTGTCGCTCAACACGTCACACCCGGGCGCCTGGCGCAGCCTGACCTGCGCCAGGCCGGCCAACCTGCCCCCTCTTGCTGACGCCCAAGCACGAAGCAAGGCCCGCGCATGGACAAGCGGCTAGGCTTCCGGGGGCATAATCCACGCATCCAAACCCGGCACCCGCGGAAGTCAAACAAGAATCTGCGTAGATCTGGCCAGCGGAGTGCGGCTGAAGCCGCAGCTACACGCCCCCAACATGCCTGGGTAGCGGCATTCAAAAACTCCACACGCAGCGTTGGCATGGCGCATGAGGAAAACCCATGATGTTTACAAGAAGACGTTTTCTCGCGGCACTGTCGTCGGCCGCCCTCGGCACCGGGATCGCCCCCCGGCAAGCACGCGCGGCGGCCCCCCGCCCTGCGCTGGAGGATCGCATCGTCGCCCGCCTGCAGGCCCTGGAAACCGAAGCCCGCGGACGGCTCGGCGTGCTCATCCTTGACACCGCCGACGGCGCCACCTACGGCCATCGCGCCGACGAACGCTTCCAGACCCTCAGCTCGTTCAAGCTGCTGGCCGCCGCGCGGGTGCTGCACCGGGTGGACCAAGGCCTCGAATCCCTCGACCGGCGCATCCCCATCGCCCCGACCGACCTCATCCCCTGGTCGCCGGTGACCGAAAAGCACGTGGGCGGCACCGGCATGAGCCTCGCGGCGCTGTGCGAGGCCACCATCACCACCAGCGACAACGCCGCCGCCAACCTGATCATGGCCAGCTACGGCGGCCCCGCCGCCCTCACCGCCTACCTGCGCACGCTGGGCGACAGCGTCACGCGCATCGACCGTCGCGAGCCCGAGCTGAACGTCAAACACCCCGACGAACTCATGGACACCACCACCCCGCGCGCGATGGTGATGAATTTGCAGCGGCTGGTGCTCGGCGACGCCCTGAGCAACGCCTCCCGCCAACTACTGACGAAGTGGCTGGTGGGCAACACCACCGGCGGCAAGCGCCTCAGGGCCGGCGTGCCCGACACCTGGCGCGTCGGCGAGAAGACCGGCACCTTTCAGAGCGATGCCAACGACAGCGGCGTCGTCTGGCCACCAAACCGCGCACCGCTGATCGTCTCAGCTTACCTCGCCGACAGCGCGGTGGACAGCGCCGCGCGGGACGCGACGCTGGCGGAGGTGGGAAGGCTGGTGCGGGAAATCGTGGGGTGAGGCTGCGGGGCTTCTGTGGATCGGGTCAGCGCAGCGTGACCCGACATCGTGGGAGAGGGCCGGCGTGGGCAGACAAGACTACCTCGATTAATGACCGCTATCGACCCAATGCTGTCATTGGCCGCTTAAAAGGTCCAAGGGCAGATTACCCGGTACAGCAGTCGTTCCAGCCAACGGCTAACAGAAGGGTTGTCGGCCTCATGGGACTACCAGTTGATGCCGAGAAATATCTCAGTCAGCCAGCCTGACAACAACTAGATGGTCAGCCGAAAGCCTCCGGTGCCGGCAGCATCGCAATCTTGGCCGGTTGCCTAACTCGGCAACGGCTTTGCCTTGGGGAAATCCTTCAAGCAACACCTGCCGGAAGGATTGCGCACGTCGCAGGCGCAGTTGTGTAGCCGAGTTTGCTCAATCACGAACTCCTTGGCAGAACTGCCGGGTTGGTGGTCCGTCTCGCCGAGAACCTCTCGCTCGGTGATGCCGAAGCAATAGCAGATTACCCGGTCAGGGCTGCTCGACTTTTGCCCGACCTCGCTTCGGACGTCGTGACGGGTAATGACGGTACCATCCTGACCAAAATATACGACGTCGCATTCCTTGTTGTCGCAGAAGTAATAGCCCTGTGTCGCCGGACGATTCGCATGCGGGCGCTTCAGATGGTGCAAGACCGTGCGCAACTCAACGCTTCGACATGATTGACCATCGACCGGACAGTAGGCCGTCTTCGGAATATTAGTGGCGCAGTCTGTATCGGCAGATGACTTCTTCGAGCCTGAAGAGCAACAGTTACCCATCAGAGTTCTCCTTTTTATGATGGCGCGCAGATGTATACCGCCAACGGCGGGTATTTATTTTTCAGCTTTCAGCGTCGAAGGATAGCCTGCGTTTGCAGTAGCTTTGGTTATGGCTTCGATATTGCTCTTGGCGTCGTCGAAGGCGACGACGGCTTCGCGCTTCTCGAAGCTGACCTCGGCCTTCTGGACGCCAGCGACCTTGGACAGGGCCCTCTTGACCGTAATCGGACAGGCATCGCAAGTCATGCCCGGCACCGACAAGGTGATGGTCTTGATAGCAGCCCAGGCAGGCGCGCTCAGGGTGGCGGTCAAGGCGAGAAGGGCAGCGAGTTTTTTCATGGCAGTCTCCTTTCAGTAGAACAGCGGCACGATGTAGGGAAATGAGAGGGCAACCAAGACCAGTAAGGCCACGACCCAGAAGATGGCCTTATAGGTCGTCCGCACTTGCGGAACAGCGCATACTTCACCTGGCTTGCAGGCATGGGCCGCTCGAAAGATGCTTCGCCAAGCGAAGAACAGCGCGACGACCGCCGCTCCGATGAAGAACGGCCGGTACGGTTCCAGCACGGTCAGATTGCCAATCCAGGCACCCGAGAAGCCAAGTGCGACTAGCACCAGCGGGCCAATGCAGCAGGTGGATGCCAGGATGGCGGCGATACCGCTGGCAGCCAGCGCGCCGCCGCCGTTCTTGGGTTTCAAGATGACGTTCTCCTTACGAATCTTTGTTTGATGTTGTAACCTTATTTCCGTAGTCAACTACGGAGTCAAGCACCATGGAGAACGCTCAAGATAATCTGACCATCGGCGCTTTCGCCAAGGCCGCCGGGGTGAACGTGGAAACGATACGCTTCTATCAGCTCAAGGGTTTGCTACCCCAGCCTGAACGGCAGTATGGCCGTATCTGCCGCTATGGGCAGTCAGACGTGGCGCGATTGAAGTTTGTGAAATCAGCCCAGCGCCTGGGGTTCAGCCTGGATGAAGTCGGCCTGCTCCTGAAACTTGAGGACGGCACTAATTGCAGCGAGGCGGCCGAACTGGCCTCCATCCGCTTGGCCGATGTGCGTATCCGCTTGGCGGACCTCAAGCGGATGGAGGCGGCGCTCTCGAAGTTGGTGGGTGAGTGCAATGCGCGCCACGGCAACGTTTCCTGCCCGTTAATCACGGCCTTGCACTGCTGCTAAACAGCAACCCTAGGCCCTTAGCGTACAATTTTCGTATTCTGAGACGCCCACCTATACACATCGGCTATTTAGGCCCGAGTCGCAATTGACCTCCCTCTGCCCCACTGGTAGTAGCCACTCAGGTCATATGTCGCCTTGATGTCGGCAACCTACGAGGAACGGCCATTGAGTTGAGGCGGCCCCACCGGCTGCTAAGGCCGAATTGCTCGCGTAGGGTATCCGGCAGCTTTTGGAGTGAAGCGGTCCATTGAACGGCAGCTTCGGAAAACAGATGACCGGCTGGTTGTGGCCGACAGCAGTCCTAGCTCACTCCCGGCAAACTCTCCAGGGCTCCCGCAGCTACGTGAATGACATCACCCTCTAACCGCCTTGCGGCCACGTCAACTTCGCAACTCGTTGTTTTGTAGAGATGCGCCAGCTGTGCCTCAGGACACAAATAGATGTCGTCTGGGTAGCTGCGGTAGCCCTGGCAAACTCTCCTCCTTCAAACCCCAAAAAGGCGGGCTTCCGCCCGCCCTCTCTTTCTTCCTTTACTCCTCCGCCGGCTTGCCGCGGCCGCTGCCTCGCTTTTTCTCCGAAGCCTTTTTCAGCCCCATCGCGGCGAGTTCGTTGGAGTCGTCGCCGTACTGGCCGCGGACGGAGTCCTTGGAGCCGCGCATCTGGCCGTGGAAGCGTTGCTCGGTGTTGCCAATCTTGTCGCGGATGATGTCGAGGGCGATCTGGGCGCGGACCAGGGCGGCGCGGTCGGCCATGAGCTCTTCGTAGGTGGCGGTGATGGCCTCGAGGGTGAGGTCGGGGTCGTGAGGGGCGTAGCCCTGGATGGTGCCGAGGCCGTGGAAGGCCTGGATATCTTCGTTGATGACCTTGGCCGGGACGCGGCCGCTGGGGGTCTTGGACATGCGTGTCTCCTGGTGCGGGATGATCGTGTCGAATCGGGGTGCCACGGAAGCAACGATACCCCCATAGCGTATCGACTACAAGATATAGGAATATTCTATAGCGCTAAATCATTGCCCGCAGCAGCGCTGCGGCAAGCGTGGAGCGCGTGCCTCGATGTCGGGTGCGGGCGACCTGCTGTTGCGCCCCAAGGCCTTGTTGTTGAAGGCGCCGGCATTCGTGCAGCAAGGGCATGGGGCGCTATTGGCGGAGCTGGAGGCTTTGTTGCGGTCGCAATGCTTCTTGTCGCCAGCACCGGCGTTGTTGTTGCAGCCGCTTTTACGTGTAGCGCGCCAGCTTTGGTCGATATCAGCGCCGCGTGCATCGATGTCGGCGCCTTGTGATTCGATGTTGCCGGCTTGTTTGCCTTCATCGCAACGGCTGATGACGTCAACAATAGCTTTTTCCATTTAAACAAGGCGCTGACATAAGGGAAATGGCTATCGATATCGACAACGGCCGCGGCGTTGATCGATCACAAGGCTGCGATATCGATACACGCCGCCGCGTTGGTCGATCACAAGGCGCCGATAACAACAGCAGCCCTCGCATCAGAAGCCAACGGCGCGGCGAGCACCCTATTCGGGCGTCTCCCACACGATCCGCCCCTGGCATGCTTCGTTCAGCCGGGCGACGAATGCATCCAACTCCGCCTCGGCCAGCATGATGTCAAAGGCCACCGCCTCACCGTGGCGGATGTCGTCCAGCCGCCCACCCACAGCGGCGATCTCGCGGCGGACGAGGCCTTCCAGCGCGTAGGGCACGGCGCAGTGCAGCGCACGCATCCTGATGATGGGCACCTTGTCGGCCTGCTTCAAGGCCTGGGCGACGCAGTCGGTGTAGGCGCGCACCAGCCCCCCGGCGCCGAGCTTCACGCCGCCGTAGTAGCGCACCACGGTGGCGAGCACGCCTTCGAGCCCCTGGTGGCGCAGCACGTCGAGCATCGGGCGGCCGGCGGTGCCGGAGGGCTCGCCGTCGTCCACCGCCGCCGATTGCCCTCCGGCAAGCAGTGCCCAGCACACGTGGGCCGCGCCGGGGTGTTGCAGGCGCAGCCCGGCGACGATGGCCTGGGCTGCGGGGCGGCCGGCTACGGGCTGCATGCAGCCGATGAAGCGGCTCTTCTTGATGAGGAGCTCGCTATGCACGGGAGAGGAGATGCTGTGGGCCATGGCAGGCGGCAGGGTAAGGGCAGACGGGCGGCGCAGGCAAACCTGGCGGCAGCTCCGGCGGGCTTGACGCTGCGCCCCCGCCCCGTGGATGCTGCCGGCTCTTTTACCGAAGCTCCCGACGCCATGCCCGCCACCCCGCCCCTGCCCCCGGCTTTCGCCGGCCTTGCTCCTGCCCCCGTCTGGCAGCACTTTGCCACCCTGTGCGCCTTCCCGCGCCCGTCGAAGGCCGAGGGGCCGCTGCGCGAGCACCTGCGCGCCTGGGCCGAGGCCCGCGGGCTGGCGGCCGTGGTGGATGGGGCCGGCAACCTGATCATCAGGAAGCCCGCCAGCCCCGGCCGCGCGCACGCCCCCGGCGTGGTGCTGCAGGCCCATCTCGACATGGTCTGCCAGAAGAACGCCGGCACCGCCCACGACTTCAGCCGCGACCCGATCCGCCCGCGCCTGGCCGACGGCTGGCTGATTGCCGACGACACCACCCTGGGCGCCGACAACGGCATCGGCGTGGCGCTGATCCTCGCTGCGCTCGAAGACGCCACGCTGGCCCACGGGCCCCTTGAAGCCCTTCTTACCGTCGACGAAGAAGCCGGCATGGGCGGCGCCCACGGCCTCGCGGCCGACGTGCTGCAGGGCCGGCTGATGCTCAACCTCGACACCGAGGACTGGGGCGAGTTCTACCTGGGCTGCGCCGGCGGGCTGGACGTCAACGTCGCCCGCCCCGGCACGCCCGAGGCCCCGCCGGCCGGCTGCGAGACGTGGCTGGTCGAGCTCGCCGGGCTGCGCGGCGGCCACTCGGGCGTCGACATCCACGAAGAGCGCGGCAACGCCATCAAGCTGCTGGTGCGCGTGCTGCGCGGGCTCGAGGCCACGCTGCCCCTGCGCCTCGCCGGCCTCAGCGGCGGCACCGCGCGCAACGCCCTGCCCCGCGAGGCCCGCGCCACCCTGT
>JAKLLM010000074.1 GCA_023150125.1 Zoogloea sp. | reverse complement strand
ACTACGCCGCCTATTGCGGCTCGAAGGGCGCCATCGCGGCCCTCAGCCGGGCGGTGGCGGCCCACTGCCGGCGAAAGAAATACCGCATCCGCTGCAACTCGGTGCACCCCGACGGCGTGCTCACCCCGATGAGCGCCGCGGCCTACCCGCCGGGGCTCGACCCGGCCCGCTTCACCATCGACGTGGACCCGATGTTCCGCGCCTGCCTGCCCGCCGACGTGGCGGCCGCCGTGCTGTTCCTGGCCTCCGACGAAGCCCGTGCCATCAACGGCATGGAGCTGCGGGTGGATAGCGGCCAGTTCGTGATGAGTGTCTGATGACCATGAACGACGCAACGATCCCCGCGGTCGCCCCGACCATCCCGGCCCTGCTGTTTTCCGCGGCCCGCCACCACGCCACCCGCACGGCCCTCGAAGAGCCGGGCCGCCGCATCGGCTACGCCGAGCTGCCCGACCAGGCCCTGGCGGTCACCCGGGCCCTCATCGCCCACGGCATCCAGCCCGGCGACAAGGTGGCCATCTGGGCCCCCAACTGCATCGACTGGGTGCTGGCCGCCCTCGGCATCCACTGTGCCGGCGCGGTGATGGTGCCCATCAACACCCGCATGAAGGGCGCCGAGGCGGCCGACATCCTGGCCCGCAGCCATGCCCGCCTGCTGTTCTGCATCGGCAACTTCCTGGGCACCGACTACCCGGCCCTGCTGGCGCCGGTGCGCCCGGCCTGTGTCGAAAAGATCGTGCTGCTGGGCGACGGCGGCAGCACCGCCCCGTGCTGCGAGCCCTGGGCAGCCTTCCTGGCCGGCGCCACCGGGGTCAGCCTGGCCCAGGCCCGCGCCCGGGCCGACGCCGTGCGCCCCGACGACATCGCCGACCTGATGTTCACCTCCGGCACCACCGGCAAGGCCAAGGGTGTGATGAGCGCCCACGCGCCCACCCTGCGGGCGTTTGCCGAATACGTGCGGATCATCGGCCTGCAGGCCGGCGACCGCTACCTGGTGGTGAACCCCTTCTTCCACAGCTTCGGCTACAAGGCCGGTTGGATCACCTGCCTGATCGCCGGCGCCACCATCCTGCCCCACCCGGTGTTCGACGCCGAGGCGGTCTTCCAGCGCATCGAGGCCGACCGCATCACCGCGCTGCCCGGCCCGCCCACCCTCTACCTGTCGATGCTGGCCCACCCGCGGCTGGCCGAGGCCGACCTGTCGTCCCTGCGCATCGCGGTGACCGGCGCGTCGACGATCCCGCCGATCCTGATCGAGCGGATGCGCAGCGAGCTCGGCATCCGGGTGGTGACCACCGCCTACGGCCTCACCGAGTGCGGCGGCCTGGCCACCATCTGCGACCCGGACGACGACGCGGCCACCATCGCCGGCACCAGCGGCAAGGCCATCCCCGGCACCGAGGTGTGCATCCTCGACCCCCAGGGCCGGCCGCTGCCGCCCGGCGAGCCCGGTGAGATCTGCCTGCGCGGCTTCCACGTGATGAAGGGCTACTTCGAGAACCCGGCAGCCACCGCCGAGACCATCGACGGCGACGGCTGGCTGCACACCGGCGACATCGGCACCCTGGACGAACGGGGCTACCTGCGCATCACCGACCGCCTGAAGGACATGTTCATCGTGGGCGGCTTCAACTGCTACCCGGCCGAGATCGAGGCCGCCCTCACCACCCACCCGGCCATCGCCCAGGTGGCGGTGGTGGGCGTGCCCGACGAGCGGATGGGCGAAGTGGGCTGCGCCTGCGTGGTGCGGCGCCCCGGGGCAAGCCTCGACGAGACCGGCCTGATCGCCTGGAGCCGGGACAACATGGCCAACTACAAGGTGCCCCGCTACGTGCGCTTCTTCGACGCCCTGCCGGTCAATGCCTCCAACAAGGTGGCCAAGAACGAGCTGCGCGCGCTGCTCGCCGAGGCCGTCTGACCCCCGCCCGACGCCCATGCCCCACGCCGACTCCCACACCGACACCCTCTTCCAGCCGCTCACCCTCGGCCCGATCACCCTGCGCAACCGCTTCATCCGCGCCGGCGCCAACGAGGGCATGGTTTACCAGGACGCGCCCAGCAAGGCGCTGCTCCAGCACCACCGGGCCATGGCGGCCGGCGGGGTGGGGCTCACCACGGTGGCCTACGGCGCGGTCAGCGACGTCGGGCGCACCCTCCAGGCCCAGGTCTGGCTGCGCCCCGAGATCCTGCCCGAGCTGAAGGCCCTGGCCGACGCCGTGCATGCCGAGGGCGGCGCCATCTCTTACCAGATCACCCACGGCGGCTCCTTCATCACCTCGCGTCGCGTCAAGGGCGCCACGCTGAGCGCGATGAGTGGCTTCAACAAGGCCGGCTTCCTGCGCGGCAACTTCTTCCACCGGGCGATGAACCGCGCCGACATGGAGCGGGTGACCGGGGAGTTCGTGAACGCCGCCCGGGTGTGCCGCGACGCGGGTTTCGACGCGGTCGAGATCCACATGGGCCACGGCTACCTGCTCAACCAGTTCATCTCGCCCCTCTCCAACCGGCGCAAGGACGAATATGGCGGCAGCGCCCTCAACCGGGTGCGCTTCCCGGCCGAGGTGCTGGCGCGGGTCAAGGCGGCGGTGGGCAAGCAGATGGCGGTGATCGCCAAGATCAACGTCGCCGACGGGGTGCCCGGCGGCGCCACGGTGGACGACGGCATCATCACCGCCCAGGCCCTGGAGGCGGCCGGGGCCGACCTGCTGGTGCTCTCGGGCGGGCGCAACATCGAGTCCGGCTGGTTCATGTTCGGCAGCAACTTCGACATGGCCGAGATGCAGAAGGTGCTGCGCGGCAACTGGCTCACCGGCCTGATGCTCAAGGCCTCGCAGATCGGCGTGCCGAAGGTGAGCTTCCGCGAGATGTACTTCATGGAGTATTCCCGCCGCATCCGCCAGGCCGTCAAAGTGCCGCTGGGCTACCTGGGCGGCGTCTCCAGCCTGGACAACGCCGCCCAGGCCATGGCCGAAGGCTTCGACGCGGTGGTGATGGCCCGCCCGCTGATCCACGACCCGCAGCTGGTCAACCGCTTCCGCAGCGGCGAGATCACCCGCTCCGGCTGCACCCACTGCAACCGCTGCGTGCCCTACATCTACCACCCGGCCGGCACCTGGTGCGTGATGAACCCGCCCAACGACAAGGCCCTCAACCGCCAGCCGGCCTCGGCCTGAAGCCTGCCGGGCGGCACCCGCGCGGGGCCGCCCGCGGCGGAGTCAGGCGGTGAGCGCCCCGCCGTTGAGTGGGTAGACCTGCCCGGTCACCCACTCCGCCTCCCGCGAGGCCAGGTAGGCCACGCCGGCGCCCACGTCGGCGGGCGAGCCGGCGCGGGGCACGAAGGCGCTCTTGCGGGCCACCGCGTCGGAGCCCTCCCAGTTGTTCATCGTGCCCAGCGACAGGGCATTCACCGTGACGCCCTGGCGGCCGGTCTCCGCCGCCAGCTGGCGCACGAAACCCACCACCCCGGCCTTCGAGGCGGCGTAGGCGGCGATGCCCATCGGCACCCCGGCCCGCCACGACTCGGAGGTGATCGCCACGATGCGGCCCCAGCCCTTCTCGAGCATGCCCGGCAACACCGCGTGGCAGCCGTTCATCAGGCCATACAGGTTGAGCTGCACGAAGCGCTCCCAGTCCTCCGGGCGGGAGTCCAGGAAGCGCGCGTAGCCCATGCCGGAGGTCGGCACGCCGGCGTTGGAAACGTAGATGTCGACGGCGCCGGCGGCCTCCTTCACCCGGGCCACCATGGCCTGGACCGCGGCGTAGTCGGTCACGTCCGCCGGGGCGGCGAGGGCCTTCAGGCCCAGCGCGCGGAGCTCGGCGGCGGCCGCCTCGGCCCGCTCCGGGTAGAAGTCATTGACCGCCACGGTGGCGCCCTGGCGGGCCAGGGTTTCGGCCACGCCGCGGCCCATGCCCCGGCCGGC
Source organism: Zoogloea sp. (assembly GCA_023150125.1). Classification (GTDB taxonomy): domain Bacteria; phylum Pseudomonadota; class Gammaproteobacteria; order Burkholderiales; family Rhodocyclaceae; genus Zoogloea. The sequence goes on along the minus strand of JAKLLM010000074.1, from coordinate 7,819 downwards.
GCCGGTTACCAGGGCCACGCAGCCGTCCAGATTGAAGAGGGGGTGGGACATCGGTTTTCCTCGCGTTGGGAGCCGGTCGACGACCGGCGCCGGGTTCAGCGCCCCTCGAAACGGGGCGGGCGTTTCTCGATGAAGGCCTGCATGCCTTCCTTCTGGTCGCGGGACGCGAAGAGCAGGGCGTTGGCCTTGCGCTCCAGCGCCAGCGCGGCTTCCAGCGGGGCGTCCATGCCGGCCAGGATCACCTCCTTGATCTGCTCGGCCGCCAGGGGCGGCATCGCGGCGATCGTCCGGGCCATCTCCAGCGCGGTGCCCATCACCTCCGCATCGGGCACCACCTCGCTGACCAGGCCCGCCACCCACGCCTCGTGGGCGCTGATCGGCCGGCCGGTGAGCGCCATCCGCATCGCCTTGGCCTTGCCCACCGCCCTCAGCAGGCGCTGGGTGCCGCCGATGCCGGGCATGATCCCGATGCGGATCTCCGGCTGGCTGAAGCGCGCTCCTTCGCCGGCGATCAGGATGTCGGCCAGCATCGCCAGCTCGCAGCCGCCGCCGTAGGCATAGCCGCAGATCGCCGCGATCACCGGCTTGGGGCAGTGCTGGATCGGCGCCCACACCCGCTCGGTGTGGCGCTGGTGGATCTCGATCGGGCCAACGCCGGCCATGCTGTGGATGTCGCCGCCCGCCGCAAACACCTTGTCGCCGCCGGTGAGCACGATGCAGCGCACCGTCGGGTCGGCGCCCAGCTCGGCGAACATCTGCGACAGCAGGGCCTGGAGCTCGAGGCTCAGGGCGTTGGTCGCCTCGGGGCGATGCAGGCGGACCACGGCGATGCCGTCTTCCGGGCGTTCGAGCAGGGCCGGCGGGGCGCCGGCGGACTCGGGGGAGGGGGCTGGCATGCAGGTTCCTCGTAACTGGCGCCCGGAGCTCGGGCAGGCTGGCGTGGATTATTCGGCGCCGGCCTGCGGCCACTCATCGTCCGTCCGGACGACGAGGGCGGCGCGCGTGCGTGCAAACCTGCGCGCCTCTCCTTTCTGCCCGGTCATCTACCCATGTCGCGTGTGCCCACGTCCGGCCCGATGGAGGCCGGCGCCCTGTTTGCCCGGGCGGGGGTTGATTTCGCCAGTTACGAGCGGATGACCGGGCTCATCCACAGCGGGCCCTGCGGGCGCGGGCGGTGATCGAGGGCTCGGACCGGGAGCGCCGGCTCTACGCCGGCACCCTGGACCGGCTGGCGGTGGGCACGCTGTGGGTGGACCGCCGCTGCCGGGTGCTGGGCAGCAACCGGGTGGCCGACGAGATCCTGGCCGCCGACGACGGCCTGCGCCTTGCCGGCCGCGAGCTGCGGCCGAGCCTGCGTAGCGAGCGGCTGCAGCTCCTGGAGCTGGTCGCCCGGGTGGACGGCCAGCGCGGCCCGGGCCCCGCGCTGGTGGAGGGCATGACCCTGACCCGCCCCTCCGGGCGCCCGCGCCTGGGGGTGCTGGTCCGGCCGGTGCCCGCCAGCGCCGGGGCCGACTATGGCCCCTGCCCGGCGGCCGTGCTCCACATCAGCGACGCCGAGCGCTCGGTGGGCGCCTCGCCGGCCCTGCTGCGCAGCCTGTTCGGCCTGACCGGGGCGGAGAGCGCGCTGGTGCTGCTGCTGGTCGAGGGGCTCACCCTGGAGGCCGCAGCGGCCCACCAGGACATCAGCCGCCACACCGCGCGCAGCCAGTTGCGCAGCATCTTCGCCAAGACCGGCGTCACCCGCCAGACCGAATTGCTGCGCCTGGTGCTGCGCAGCGTGGTGCCGCTGGGCTGAGCCGCATCCCGGGTGCGCCCGGCATTTCATCCGAATGAGGGATGCGGGCCGCGGTGCACCATCGGCAGCATCCGTCCGCCCCACGAACAACAAGATGCAGGGAGGGATTGATGCTCCACCACCACCGCTTCACACCATCGCATACACGTCGGCTGCTGGCCCTTGCACTGGCCGGCATCGGCCTGCCGGCCGCGGCGGGCCCCAGCTTCCAGCTGGGCGAAACCAGCTCCATCGACACCTCGCTGACCGTCGGCTACACCAGCTCGATGCGCCTCAACGACCCCTCGTCGGCCTACCTGGCGGACTTCAACAGCGACGACGGCACCCGCAACTTCAAGCGCCACGGCCTCATCAACAACCGGGTCAATGTGCTGGGCGAGGTCAAGTTCAAGCACGACAACCTGGGCGGCATGCTGCGGGGCAGCGCCTTCTACGACACGGTCTACCGCGGCAGTAACGACAACGACTCGGCGGCCACCGTCAACAAGACCGGCCCGGCCAACGAGTTCGTGGACGACACCCGGCGCCTCAGCGGCCAGAACTCCCGGCTGCTGGAAGCCTTCGTGTATGGCAACTGGCTGGTGGGCGACATGCCCCTCAACGTCAAGCTGGGGCGCCACGCGGTGGTGTGGGGCGAGAGCCTGTTCTGGCCCAACATCAGCCAGGGCCAGGTGCCGGTGGATGCCACCAAGTTCAACGTGCCCGGCACCGAGGCCAAGGAGAGCTACCTGCCGGTGGGCCAGCTGTCGGCCAGCCTGGGCCTCACCGACAACCTCACGGTGACCGGCTACTACCAGTACAAGTGGGAGAAATCCCGCCTCAACCCGGTGGGCGATTATTTTGGCAGCGACTACTTCGGCCCCGGCGCCCAGTTCTACCGGCTGGCGCCCGGCGCGATCGGCAACCTGCCGGACCGCAGCTTTGCCGTCGCCAACTACGCCGGCGAGATCTCGGCGCGGGATTCCGGCCAGTGGGGCCTGGGCGCCCGCTACCAGCTCAGCGACAACACCGAGCTGGGGCTCTTCCACTATCGCTACCACGACCGCGTGGGGGCGATGTTCTACGACTTCACCGGCAGCACCCGCTACTCGTCGCTGCCCCGCTTCGGCGCGCTGGCGTCCCCCGGCAGCACGCCGTATTTCAAGCTGGCCTACTTCGAGGACATCAAGCTCACCGGCGTGAGCGCCAGCACCAAGTTCGGCGACGCGGTGCAGGTGGGCGGCGACCTGAGCTACCGGGACGGTGCCCCGGTGTACCTCGACAACGGCGCCCCCACCCGCGGCAGCTACCTTCAGGGCAACGGCAACTTCGTGTACATACTCGGCCCCAGCGCCCTGGCTCACCAGACCACGCTGATGGGCGAGGTGGCCCACCAGCGCATCACCGGCGTCGACACCCTCACCGTGAGCGGCGGCGTGCAGAACGGCAGCTTCTCGCGCTACGTGTACGACGGCCAGACCCGCAGCTCCACCCTCACCGGCCTCGGCGTGATCCTCGACTACCCCTCCGTGTTCAGCGGCTGGGACCTCAGCACCCGCGCCATCTGGACCCAGAACGTGGCCGGCAGCAGCTTCTCCGGGATGGGCCGCGACGAGCGCCGGCTGACCCTGGGGGCCGACTTCAAGTACCTGGGCAACTTCCAGGTGGGCCTCACCTACGTCACCTACATCGGTTCGGCCAGCGTCGCCGACGGCCGCAGCCTGGCCGACCGCGACTACCTCGCCCTCAATGCCAAATACACCTTCTGACCCGCACACGACCATGGATACCCACATGAGCAAGCCGATCTCCGCACTGATCCTCGGCGCCGCGCTGCTGGCGGCCCAGGGCGCCCACGCCAAGGCCACGCCCGAAGAAATCGCCCGCCTGGGCAAGGACCTCACCTGCGTCGGCGCCGAAAAGGCCGGCAACGCCGACGGCAGCATTCCGCCCTGGAGCGGCAAATGGCTGGGCGTGCCACCGGGGGTGGAGTTCAAGGGCACCGGCTTTCACCCGGTCGACCCTTACCCCGCCGAGAAGCCCCTCTACGTGATCACCGCCGCCAACATGGCCCAGTACGCCCAGCGCCTGTCGGCGGGGCAGAAGGCCTTGTTCAAGCGCTACCCCGGCACCTACAAGATCGCGGTCTATCCCAGCCACCGGGATTTCCGCTTTCCGGAGGCCGTCTGCAAGGTGGCCCTCGAAAACGCCGGCAGCGCCGAGCTGGTGGACAACGGTGAAGGCGTGACGGGCGCCAGCGGCGGCGTGCTGTTCCCGATCCCCAAGTCGGGCCTCGAGCTGCTGTGGAACGCCATCATGCCCTACCGGGCGTGGACCGAAGAGCTCGTCTCCGACAACGCCTATGTGCTGGTCGACGGCAAGGTGAACTGGGGCCGGGTGCGCTCCCGCAACCTCGCTCCGGGCGTCGAGCCCGGCCGCAAGGGCAAGACGGTGGGCAACTCGTCCTTCTACCTCAACGAAACCCTGCTGCCCGAGCGCGACAAGGGCGAGGTGAACACCGGCACCGAGTTCTGGAACTTCGCCAAGGAGCCCCGCCAGAGCTGGCGCTACGACCCGGGCACCCGGCGCGTGCGGCAGTCGCCGGGCTACGGCTTCGACATGCCCTTCCCGGGCACCGGCGGCTCCATCGCGGTGGACGAGGTGCGCCTCTTCAACGGCTCGCCGGAGCGCTTCAACTGGAAGATCGTCGGCAAGAAGGAGCTGTATGTGCCGTACAACGCCTACCGGCTGCACTCCGACAAGCTCAAGTACGCCGACCTGATCCGCCCGGGCCACCTCAACCCGGACGCCCTGCGCTACGAGCTGCACCGGGTGTGGGTGGTGGAAGGCACCCTCAAGGACGGCTACCGCCACCTCTACAGCAAGCGGACGCTCTACGTGGACGAGGACACCTGGTTCATGCTGATGGCCGACAACTACGACAGCCGCGGCGAGCTGTGGCGCACCTCGGTGGTGAACTACTTCTACGCCTACGAGATGAACACCTGGCAGGCCGGGGTGGGCCTCTACCACGACCTCAACGCCGGCACCTATCTCGCCTTCAACCTGGTGAACGAGCAGCCCGGCGCCTACAAGCTCAACCAGGGCAAGTTCACCGAGCGCGACTTCGGCCCCGAGGCCGCGCGGCGCATGGGGCTCTGAGCTCGCCACGGCGCACCAGCGGGCGGCCGCCTTCGGGCGGGCCGCCCGTTTTTCGGCCGGCCCCGGTTGAATCTAGTCAGCCTGGACGATGCCCCGGACGCGCCCAGGGCTAATGATGGCCTCCATCCGGGGGTGGCAGCTCCTACCCCATTCACTCAAATGATCGTGGAGGCCGGCATGAAATTTTCCGACAAGGTGGTATTCGTAACGGGTGCAGCCCAGGGCATGGGCCTGGCCATCGTGCAGCGCTTCGCGGCCGAGGGGGCCCGCGTGGTGGCCGCCGACATCAACGCCGAGGCCGCCGCCCGGGCCGTGGCCGAGCTGGGCGAGCGGGGCCTGGCGGTGGGCTGCAACGTGGCCGACAGCGCGTCGGTGGCCGAAGCCTTCCAGGCCGTCGAGGCCCGCTTCGGGCGCCTCGACGTGGTGATCAACAGCGCCGGCATCGGCTCGATGGACGCCTTCGTCGAGACCCCCGACGAGGCCTGGGCCCGGGTGATCGGCGTCAACCTCACCGGCACCTTCCTGTGCTGCCGTGAGGGCGCCCGCCTGATGCAGAAATGCGGCGCCCGGGGTGCCATCGTCAATGTGTCCAGCACTGCGGCCTTCTCTGGCGAGGGCCCGGCCCACTACTGCGCCTCCAAGGCCGGCGTGATGGGCCTGACCCGCAGCGCCGCCCGCGAGCTGGCGGCCAGCGGCATCCGCGTGAACACCATCGTGCCGGGCCCCACCAACACCCCGATGATGGCCGGCATCCCCGACGAATGGACCCAGGCCATGATCCGCGCCATCCCCCTCGGGCGGATGGGCGAGCCGGCCGAGATCGCCGCCGCCGCCGTGTTCCTGGCCAGCGACGAGGCCGGCTTCGTCACCGGCCAGAACCTCGCCGTGAACGGCGGCATGAGCTTCCTGTGAGCGGCGCCGCGATGACCGACGCCAGCCTCGCCGCCCGCGTAGACCGCCTCGAGTCCATCGAGGCGATCCGCCAGCTCGCCGGCAGGTATTCCCTGTCGCTGGACATGCGCGACCTGGACGCCCACGTGAACCTCTTCGCCCCCGACATCCGGGTCGGCCACCGGGGCACTGGCCGTGCTGCCCTCAAGGCCTGGGTGGATGAAACGCTGCGCAACCAGTTCACCGGCACCTCGCACCACGTCGGCCAGCACATCATCGAGTTCACCGACCCCGACCACGCGGTGGGCGTCGTCTACTCCAAGAACGAGCACGAGACCGGCCCCGAGTGGGTGATCATGCAGATGCTCTACTGGGACGACTACGAGCGCATCGACGGCCAGTGGTTCTTCCGCCGCCGCCTGCCTTGCTACTGGTACGCCACCGACCTCAACAAGCCGCCCATCGGCGAGCGCAAGATGCGCTGGCCGGGCCGCGAGCCCTACGCCGGCACCTTCCACGACCTGTTCCCGTCGTGGCAGGCCTTCTGGGCCGCCCGCCCCGACAAGGACGCCCTGCCCGAAGTGGCCGCCCCGGCCCCGGCCGAGGCCTTCCTGGCGACCCTCCGCAAGGGAGCGCCGGACCCCAAGATCCGGGTGCGCTGATGGCCTGGAAGATGATCTACCTCGCCCGGCGCAACCCGGCCCTGGCCCCCGAGGACTTCCCCCAGGCCTGGCGGGAGCACTCCGCCCTCGGCGCCGGCTGCACCAACGTGCGGGACAAGGTGAAGAGCGTCCGCCAGTGCTCCCGCGACCTCGACAACACCCCGCGGCTGGCCGGCGCCAGCGCCGATTACGACGGCGTGAACCTGCTCGTGCTGCGCGACCGCCAGGCCGCCGACGACATCTGGAACGACGAGGAGACCCTGCGCATCATGCGGCCCGACGAGCCGCGGGTGTTCTCCACCTACGTGCGCAACTTCACCCTGGTCGCCGAAGAGGCCGTGCTGCGGGATGGCGAGCCCACCGACTGCGTGGTCGCCGCCTTCCTGGGCCTGCGCGAAGGCGTGGGGCCGGCCGAGCTGGACCGCGCCCTGGCCACCGCGGGCACCGAGGGCTGGCTGGCCGACCCGGCCTTCGGCGCCGCGCTGCGGCTGGTCCTCAACCGCGTCGATGGCACGCCGCCGCCGGGCTACGACTACGCGCTGATCCTCGAGGCCTGGTATCCGGACCCGGTCAGCGCGGTGCGCGCCTTCGACTCCACCGCCCTGCCGGCGCGCCTGCCCCGGGCGCTCGCCGACTGCATGGCCCCGGCCCGCTCGGTGACCCTGCTCACCCGCGTCACCCACCGACGCCCCTGACACCCGCGGCGCCCCGCGCGCCGCTCCAGACCTTTGCCCACACTCCAAGGAGCAAGCCCCATGACTGCACGCCTGCAAGACAAGATCGCCTTCATCACCGGTGGAGGCTCCGGCATCGGCGCCGCCACCGCCGAACGTTTCGCCGAGGAGGGTGCCCGCGTGGTGATCTGCGGCCGCCGCCAGGAACCCCTCGACGAGGTCGTCGCCCGCATCCGCGCCGCCGGTGGCCAGGCCGAAGCGGTGGTGGCCGACGTCAGCGACGAGGCCGCCTTCACCGCCGCGCTGGCCGACTGCGCCAGCCGCCATGGCCGCCTCGACATCCTGGTGAACAACGCCATGGCCTACACCTGGGGGCCCATCGAAGCCATGAGCAGCGCCGACTGGCAGGCCAACTTCGGCACCTCGGTGGATGGCACCTTCTGGGGCACCCGCAGCGCCATGCAGCTGATGAAGGCCCACGGCGGCTCAATCGTCAACCTGTCGTCGATCTGCGGCACCCTGGGCACGCCCTGGATGGCCGGCTACTCGGCGGCCAAGGCCGCGGTGATCAACTTCTCCCGCGCCGCGGCGGCCGAGGGCGCGCCCCACGGCATCCGCGTGAACGTGGTGATCCCGGCCGTCGTCGAGACCCCGGC
>JAKLLM010000073.1:9750-21644 GCA_023150125.1 Zoogloea sp. | reverse complement strand
GCCGGGTAGCAGATGTCCAGCTCGGCGGAGCGGAACTTGTTCTGCGTGTAGCGCGCGATGTTGCGGATCTTGGCCATGCCCTCGAAGTCGAGCACCGGCTGGCTCACCTCGAGGCGGAACGGCGGGTTGATCTCGTTGATCTCGAGCAGGTTCGGGCGCGGGCCGATGAAGGACACCAGCGACATGACCATCTGCTCGCGGATCGGGTCGATCGGCGGGTTGGTGACCTGGGCGAAGAGCTGGCGGAAGTAGTTGTAGATCGGCTTGTTGCGCGAGGACAGCACGGCCAGCGGGCTGTCGTTGCCCATCGAGCCAGCAGCTTCCTCACCGCTCTTGGCCATCGGCTCGAGGATGAACTTGATGTCTTCCTGGGTGTAGCCGAAGGCTTGCTGGCGATCCAGCAGCGAAGCGGCGGACTCGGGCACCACGGCTTCGACGTCGGCACAGTTGTCGAGCTTGATGTTGATGCGCGACAGCCATTCCTGGTAGGGCTTGGCGGCGGCGAGGGAGTCCTTGAGCTCCTTGTCGTCGATGATGCGGCCCTGCTCCATGTCGATCAGGAACATCTTGCCCGGCTGCAGGCGCCACTTCTTGACGATCTTCTCGTCGGGGATGGGCAGCACGCCGGATTCGGAGGCCATGATGACGTAGTCGTCATCGGTGACGAGGTAACGCGCCGGACGCAGGCCGTTGCGGTCGAGGGTCGCGCCGATCTGGCGACCGTCGGTGAAGGCCACCGCTGCGGGGCCGTCCCACGGCTCCATCATGGCAGCGTGGTATTCGTAGAAGGCGCGACGCTTCGGGTCCATCAGCGTGTGGGATTCCCAGGCTTCGGGAATCATCATCATCATCGCGTGGGCCAGCGAGTAGCCGCCCATCACGAGCAGCTCGAGGGCGTTGTCGAAGGAGGCCGAGTCGGACTGACCCGGGTAGATCAGCGGCCACAGCTTCTGCAGGTCTTCACCCAGCAGCGGCGAGTGGGTGCCCTTTTCGCGGGCGCGCATCCAGTTGTAGTTGCCGCGGACGGTGTTGATCTCGCCGTTGTGGGCGATGTAGCGGAACGGGTGCGCCAGGTGCCAGGTCGGGAAGGTGTTGGTGGAGAAGCGCTGGTGCACCAGCGACAGCGCCGACACGCAGCGGGGATCCTGCAGGTCGAGGTAGTACTGGCCGACCTGGTCGGCGAGCAGCAGACCCTTGTAGTTGATGGTCCGCGCCGACATCGACGGCGTGTAGAACTCCTTGGAGTGCTTCAGCTTGAGGCTGCCGATGGCGTTGGCGGCCCGGCGGCGGATGACGTAGAGCTTGCGCTCGAGGGCGTCGGTGACCATCACGTCGGGGCCGCGACCGATGAAGATCTGGCGGATCACCGGCTCCTTGGCCTTGACGGTCGGCGACATGGGCATCGCCGGGTCGGTGGGCACGTCACGCCAGCCCAGGACGACCTGGCCTTCGGCGCGCACGGCGCGCTCGATCTCTTCCTGACAGGCGAGGCGGGAGGCGCTCTCCTTGGGCAGGAAGACCATGCCGACGCCGTAATCGCCAGCGGGCGGCAGCGTCACGCCCTGCTTGGCCATTTCTTCGCGGTACAGGGTGTCCGGGATCTGGATCAGGATGCCGGCGCCGTCGCCCTGCAGCGGGTCGGCACCCACCGCACCCCGGTGGTCCAGGTTCTTCAGGATTTCGAGACCCTGCAGAACGATCTCGTGGGTTTTGTTGCCCTTGATATGTGCAATGAAGCCGACACCACAGGCGTCATGTTCGTTGGCGGGGTCGTAAAGACCCTGCTCCAGGGGAAGATCCATCTTGTTTTTCCTCGACACAACACACACCGGCACTCACATTCCTGTAGCACCGGACCTTCAAACTGCGGAAAGACGCCCCGTCCGAACCGTTAAAAAGCCGGCATTTTGGCCAGCCGGCTACGTTCGATCCCGACGAGGAGACCGTTCAAACACATTGGGCGAGGGTCGAATATACCGCTGCAGGCGCAGGCTTTTCAAGATTTTTTTGCAGCGCCGCAACTGGGGAAGCCGCTTGCGCTGCGCGGGCTGGCGGCGCCCGCGGGGGTCAGTAGATCTCGCCCACCGCGAACAGGCGGCGATGCTCGCGCATGGCGTATCTGTCGGTCATTCCGGCGATGTAGTCGGCGATCGCGCGCGCCTTGTCGGAGCGGGCCATCGTCTGGTACTGGGGCGGGAGCAGGCGCGGGTCGTTCATGAAGGCGCCGAAGAGATCCTGGATGATGCGCCGGGCCTTGTCGGTCATGCGCAGCACCTGGTAGTGGTGGTAGAGCTTCTCGCGCAGGAAGGTCTTCAGCACGCGCAGCTCGGGCAGCAGGCCGGCGCTGTAGGCCACCAGCCGCGGTGCGGCGCGCACGTCGTCGAGCGAGGCGACCCCGGCCCGGGCGACGTTGGCGCGGGTCTGCTCGATGAGATCAACGGCCATCAGGTTGATCATGCGGCGGATGGTTTCGTGGATCAGGCGCCGCCCGGCGAGCCCCGGGTAACGCGCCTCGACGGACTGCCGGTTACGCGCGAAGATCGGCACCTCGTCGAGCTGCTCGAGGCTGATCAGGCCCGAGCGCAGGCCATCGTCGATGTCGTGGTTGTTGTAGGCGATCTCGTCGGCGAGGTTGGCGAGCTGGGCCTCGAGGGAAGGCTGGCGGCCTTCGAGGAAGCGCCGGCCGATCTCCCCCAGCTCGGCGGCATGCTTGGGCGAGCAGTGCTTGAGAATGCCCTCCCGCGTTTCGTGCATGAGGTTGAGGCCGTTGAATTCGGCGTAGCTCTCTTCGAGCAGATCCACCGTGCGCAGGGACTGCAGGTTGTGCTCGAAGCCGCCGAAATCCTTCATACAGCTGTTGAGCGCCTCCTGCCCGGCGTGGCCGAAGGGCGTGTGGCCGAGATCGTGGGACAGCGCCACCGCCTCGGCGAGGTCTTCGTTGAGCTGCAGCGCGCGGGCGATCGAGCGGGTGATCTGGGCGACCTCGATGCTGTGGGTGAGACGCGTGCGGAACAGGTCGCCCTCGTGGTTCACGAAGACCTGGGTCTTGTACTCGAGGCGCCGGAAGGCCGTGCAATGCACGATGCGGTCACGGTCGCGCTGGAACTCGCCCCGCGCCAACGGCGGCGCCTCGGCCATCTGGCGGCCGCGGGAGTTGGCTTCGCTGACGGCGTAGGGCGCGAGCTCGGTCATCGGCAGACGCGCCTCAGCAGCACGCCTCGATGGCCGCGCGGATGTCGGCGGTGCTGGCCTCGGAGGTGATCACCGCACGGCCGATCGCCTTGAGGAGCACCAGCCGCAGGGTGCCGTCACTCACCTTCTTGTCGTGGGCCATGAGTTCGAGGTAGCGGTCGGCGCCGAGGGCCGCACCCTGCACCGGCAGGCCGGCACGCTGGTGGATGCGGCGGACCCGCGCCACGTCGGCATCGGACAGCCAGCCGAGGCGACGCGACAGCTCGGCGGCCATCACCGCGCCGGCGGCGACCGCCTCGCCGTGCAGCCATTCGCCGTAGCCGAGGCCGGTTTCGATGGCGTGGCCGAAGGTGTGCCCCAAATTGAGCGTGGCGCGCTCGCCCTGCTCGGTCTCGTCGGCAGCAACAACCTCGGCCTTGTTGCGGCAGGAGCGCTCGACGGCCTCGGCGAGGGCCTCGTCGTCACGAGCCTGCAGGCGATCGAGATTCGCCTCGATCCATTCGAGGAAGGGAAGGTCGCGGATCAGGCCGTACTTGATGACCTCGGCGAGACCGGCCTTCAGCTCACGGTCGGGCAGGGTGCTGAGGGTCGAGATGTCGGCCAGCACCAGCCGGGGCTGGTAGAAGGCGCCGATCATGTTCTTGCCCAGCGGGTGGTTGATCGCCGTCTTGCCGCCCACCGACGAATCCACCTGGGACAGCAGCGTGGTCGGCACCTGGATGAAGGGCACCCCGCGCTGGTAACTCGCTGCAGCAAAACCCACCATGTCACCGACGACCCCGCCACCGAGAGCGATGAGGGTGGTGCTGCGGTCGCAGCGATCGCCGAGCAGGCCGTCGAAGATGAGGTTGAGGGTGGGCCAGTCTTTATGGGCCTCACCGTCGGGAAGAACGATCTCGGTGACCCGCAACCCGCGCTCGCGCAGGGCGGCGACGAAGGGCGCGAGATACAGCGGCCCGACCACGGTGTTGGTGATCACGGCGACCCGCTTGGTCTTGAGGTAGGGCAGGATCAGGCCCGGGTCGGCCAGCAGCCCGGCGCCGATGTGAATGGGGTAGCTGCGCGCATCCAGCGCGACGCTCAGTGTTCGCATAGGGCCTGCAATTCCTTTTCTATCAGCTTCACCATCGCATGGGGCGTGCCACGCCCGCCTTCGACGATGATGTGTGCAACCTCGCGATAAAACGGGCCGCGGACTTTGAGCAGTTCTTCGAGCCGCCCTTTGGGGTCGGGCACCTGGAGCAGCGGACGGCTCCGGTCGTGGCGAGTGCGCTCCCACAGGATGGCAGGCGGGACGCTCAGGAACACCACCACCGCGCGCTCGCGCAGCAGCACCCGGTTCTCGGCACGGATGACGGCTCCGCCACCGGTGGCGAGCACCATGTTGGATTCGCGGGTCAGATCGTCGAGGGTCTGGGTTTCACGCTTCCGAAAGCCGTCTTCCCCTTCGATCTCGAAGATCGTGGGGATCTTGACCCCGGTGCGGGCCTCGATCTCGTGGTCGGTGTCGACGAAACGCAACCCAAGCCGCTTGGCGAGATCCCGCCCCACGGTGGTCTTGCCCGAACCGGGCATCCCGACGAGGACGATGCAGCGACTATTGACCATTTATTCCTTCATCCGGATGGCTGGGCAAAAACACTTGCCCAGCCATCCAGCTTCATTGCATCAGGGAGCGCGACGTACGGTCACGGGGATGTAGGTGAGCCTGCCGCGGGTGGTCGGCACCGCCAGCGTGACGGTGCTGTCGATGGAGCCGGGCGGGGTGGTCGTGGCAATGCAGTTTGCCCCCTGGAAGGTCACACGATGGGCGAGACCGCTGGAGTTCGTCACGAAGCGCAGGCTGGCCGGCGCCGAGCTGGTTGCCACAGCACCCGGGGTCGTCGATGCGATCTGATAGCTGACCGAACCCGAAAGCACGCCCACCGGGCCCACCGAAAGCTGCGCAGCCGACGGAAGGCTACCGTTGGCGTCGGCCAGGTTCAGGTCGAAACTACCGACACAGGTGCCACCGAGCACATCGAAGTCCGTGTCGCTGACCGTCGCCATCAGGCCACCGCTCGCCGTCACGCTCACGTTGCTCGAGCGAGCAGCGAGGGTGAGGGTTTCAGAGCTATTGACCCGCACCGGGATGTAGCTGATCAGGCCCTTCGGCGTCGTCGCCTTCAGCGTCAGGGAGCCGGCCGGAATGCTGATGCACTTGGTGCCGCGCATCGTCACGGAGTGGGACGTGCCGCCGGGGATCGTGGTGTCGAGGATCTTGTCGTTGCCGATGCGCACCTCGACACTGACCGGGTCCGTGCCGCCCGACTGCAAGTACTGGACGCTGTTGTCATCGACATCGATGGTGGTGCCGGCCGGCAGCACGTTGTTGTTGAGGTCGGAGATCCGGATGTCGAAGGTCGCCGAGCACGAGCCGCCCGTGGCACCACCGAAGGTGTCACCCACAAACACCCTGCCGCTTTCCATGTAGCTGTTCGACGACAAGGCGTAGATGTTGCTGATGGCACTGCCGGACAGCACGATCACCTGGTCACGACGCACCTGCGCCTGGCCCCAGACGGTGTTGCAGGTGTCGGCCTTGGACTTGGCCGTGCCGTAGCGGATGTAGTTGGTGGGGCAGTTGGCGCCGGTGTTGGCGTTGTCGCTGGAGCCGGCGAAGGGGAAGAACTGCTCGGTGGAGGCCCAGGAGCCGTCTTCGTTGCTGTCGATGTACGCATCGCCCAGCCGGCGGTGGGTCTCGGTGGTCTGATAGAGATTGTCGCCGTTGGTGTCGTCGAAGCTCTCTTCACCGTTGGCGTAGGCCAGCACGGTGACGCGGCCGGAGTACACGCAGGTGCTGCTAACCGCAGCAGCATCAGTGCTCGGCACCTGGTTGCCGGAGGCATCCAGGCACACGCCGACGCTCTCGCTCTGCGGACGCCGCTCGCCGCTGACGAACTGGACGGTACAGCTGCCATCCTGGACCGAGCAGACGCCCGGAGAGGGCGACACACCGGCACCTTCGGTCACGAAGTTGACCGTCGTGCCGTTCGGAACGGGGTTACCGACGCGGTCGAAGGCCAGCACCGTGAGCGCGCTCTGCACGCCATCGTAGCTCCAGCCCTCGATGTTGTGAGTGCCAACGGAGAGCGAGAAGCGGTCTTGGGTCGGCAGGCCGGTGGAGATCACGAGCTTGCTGGACTGGGTCTCGAGCGTGGAATCCTTGAGCCGCGCCAGGACCCACACCGAGGTCGGGTTGCTGCCGGCCTGCACGGTGACGCTGACCGTGCCATCGGCGGCGGTCTGCTTGCGCACCTTGCCGAGGGTCGAGGTCACGCTGCCCGTCGTCACGGTGAGGGCATCCACCTGGGCCTGGGTCTTGTCGTCGAGCTTGATGCCGCCCGTCCAGTTGGAGAGATAGAAATCGACGTTGGCCGACGGAACCGCGTTGCCGGTCGCATCGACGACCTTGAAGGTCACGGTGGAAACATCCACCAGGCCGGCGGTGCCCTTGAGGGCGATCGTGCCGGGCGTGGCGGAGACGAACTGGATGTTGGCGGCAGCCGGGCCGGCCGACTTGATCGTGCCCTGCACGGTCTTGTCGAGGACGCTCACGGTGATCGTGTCGGTACCGTTACAGCCCTTGTCGGTGTAGGTCGCGGTGGCCACCCCGTTGATGGTCTGGACGGAGGAGGCAAGGGTCGCCTTGCCGCTGGTTGCACAACCGGACGCCAGACCGACCGTGAGCGGGGAGGTCGAGGGCGAGCCATTGACATTGACGGTGACGGAAACGGTGCTGGTGCCGTAGGCATCGATCTCGGTCTTGTCGATCGTGAAGTTGGTGAGAGTCAGGTTGGCCGCGCCGACCTGATACGACTTGCCGCCGGAAGCCGTGGTCGAATCAACCGTCGCAGCCGCAGTGACTGCAGCCGCCCCGGCCGCGCTCAGGGAGGCCGCCGACATCTGGATGGTGGCGACGCCACTGCTGTTGGTCAGTGCCGTACCGGACGCCGGATTGAAGATGCCGAGGCTGGCATCGGTGGTGAACGTGACGACCGTATCCTTGACCACGGCACCCGCCGCGTTCTTGACGGTTGCATTGACGGTCACCGAGCCGGAGGAAGGCAGCGTGGTGGTTGCCGCACCGGAGCCGTCCAGGATCGCCACACTCACGGTGGGAGAGCTGGTCGTGGTTCCGCCCCCCGTGCCCCCACCGGTGGTACCGCAGGAAGTGGAGAACGCCGTCGGGCAATCGGAGGACGAACTGCCGCCACCCCCGCCGCCGCAGCCGGCAACGGCCAGGGCGAGCATCATCAGGAACGGGAGGCGGATTCGCGCGATGAGACCTTGTGCATTGATGTTACGCATGTGAAGTTCCATTCAGACCTGGGTTTTCAACGCAGCCCGAGCTGGTCGTTGATGATGCGGGGCGTGATGAAGACGAGCAGCTCGGTCTTGTTGTCCTTGCGCTCGTTGTTGCGGAAGAGGTAGCCGAGCACCGGGATGTCGCCCAGCAGGGGGATCTTGGTGGTGTTGTTGCCGACTTCCTGGATGTAGATGCCGCCGATCACGACGGTACCACCATTCTCAACGACGACGTCGGTCTTGACGTGCTTGGTGTCGATGGGGACGTTGCCACCGGCGACCGGCTGGTCGTAGCGGGGCTGGTCCTTGTTGACGTCGAGGGCCATCATCACCTTGCCGTCGGGGGTGATCTGGGGCTTCACCTTGAGGGAGAGGTTGGCTTTCTTGAAGCTGACGGTGGCCACCGCGGTGGTGCTGGTCTGGGTCTGGTAGGGGATTTCGGAACCCTGCTCGATGATGGCCTCGGCCTTGTCGGCGGTCATCACGCGGGGGCGGGACACGACCTTGCCGCGGCCGTCGGCTTCGAGGGCCGACACTTCGAGGTCGATGTAGCGCGTCGCGGCGCTGTTCCAGAGCGCGAAGGACAGGGCCCCGACCTGCTTGGTGTTGATGTTGGAGGCCGGCAGATTGACGCCGAGGGCGTTGTCGAGGGTCGGCACCGTGACGACCTGACCGGCCTGGTAGGCGGTGGAGTTGAGGTTGCCGGTGCCGAAGGTGTTGCGATAGACCGGCACGCCGCCGGTCGTGGTGCCGAGCAGGCCACCGGTCTTGGCGCCGAAGCCGAGCCGCATGCCGAGGTTGCGCGCGAAGGTGTCGGTGGCCTCGACGATCTGGGCCTCGATCAGCACCTGGCGCACCTCGACGTCGATCTCGGCGATGAGCCGGCGGACGTCCTCGAGGCGGGACGGCACGTCATTGACGAAGAGCTTGTTGCTGCGCTCGTCGGCGCTCACGTTGCCGCGCTTGGAGAGGACGGTCTGCTCCTTGCCCTTGATGAACTCGGCGACGCTCTTGGCCTTGTGGTAGTTGATCTGGAAGGTCTCGGTGCGCAGCGGCTCAAGCTCGCCGATCTGGGCCTTTGCCTCGAGGTCGAGCTTCTCGCGGGCGGCGAGCTCGTCGCGCGGGGCGATCCAGATGACGTTGCCGTTCTTGCGCATGTCGAGGCCGCGGGCCTGCAGGATGATGTCGAGGGCCTGATCCCACGGGACATCCTTGAGGCGCAGGGTGAGGTTGCCCTGCACCGAGTCGCTGGTGATGATGTTGAAGTTGGTGAAGTCGGCGATGACCTGCAGCACCGAACGGACGTCGATGTTCTGGAAGTTGAGCGACAGCTTCTCGCCGCCGAAACGGCCCTTGCCGATGCCCTGGGTGAGCTTGTTGGGGTCTTCCTTGACCGGCTTCACCTCGAGGACGAACTGGTTGTCGCTCTGGTATGCGTTGTGCTCCCACTGGCCGCGGGGCGTGACGGTCATGCGCACGTTGCCGCCCTGGCTCTGGGTGAGCACGGTGGAGACCGGGGTGCCGAAGTCGATCACGTCGAGCTTGCGACGGAGCTGCTCGGGGGCGTCGGTTTTGAGGAAATCGACGATCAGGCTGGTGCCCTGCTGGCGGATGTCGATACCGGTGCCGGCATCGGACAGGTCGACGACCAGGCGGCCCTCGCCCTCCTTGCCACGGCGGAAATTGATGTCGCGGATGGAATGCCGCTCCCCCTGGGACATCGGCGCCGGCGCGGCGAACTGGGTGGACTGGGACACCAGGTTGCCGGCCTCGCGCATCTGCGCCGACGACAAGGTGATCAGCACATCGCGGTCTTCGAGGCGGATGTCGTAGGGCGACAGCCTGGACAGATTGAGCACCAGCCGCGTGCGGTCGCCCACCTGGACGATATTGACGCTGCGCAGGTCGCCGGCATTGAACTGCTGGCTGTTGCGGCCCAGGCCGTTGCCGGTGTCGGGGAAGTCGAGGGCGACCCGCGCCGGGCTGGCCACGCTGAAGCTGCCGGGAGCGGAAGCGAGGGGCTTGGCCATCGTCAGCTTGAGCACGACATTGCCGCCCTGCTCGGCCGCGACGATCTTCTCGATGCGGTTGCCGGCCTGTACGACCTCGACTGCGGAAGCCTGCGCAAAAGCCGGCGCGGAAGGCAGCAAGGCCCCGCACACCGCCGTCAATACCCATGCGCCCTGCAGGACGCCACGTCTCATTTTCATTTCTTCGCCTCCTGAGGCGTCTGCTCCTGCAACTGCAGCGTGCTGACGCGCTCCGCCCACTCGCCGGATTGATCTTCCACGAGCTCCTTGAGGGTGATCTCGGTCTCCGAGATACCCGTGATCTGCCCGTAGTTCTGGCCGAGATAGTTGCCAACCCGGACCTGGTGCAATGTCTTGTCTGCCGCAATGATGGCGTGGGACTGCCCCTGCTTGATGAGGACTCCGACCATCTTGAGGGATTCCAGCGGATAAGCCTCCAGCGGCTCGCGACGACGGTTGGCGTCGGGCACGAACATGCCGGATTTCTTGTCTGGCTCAAGCTTGGCGGCCTTGAAGGGATCGGTCATGCCGCCCCCCTGATAGCTCACCGGAACGACCTGCTGGATCGGCGGCAGGGGCTTGAGGTTGGGTTTGAGATCCTTGGACGCCTCGGCCATCCAGGCGCGCAGATCGTCCTCCTGGTCGCCGCACCCGGACACGATGAGCGCAGCGGCCAGGGGCAGCAACAGGGTCAGTCGCATGATGGTCACTTGCCCGCCTTTTCTTTGGCCTTTTCCTTGCGCAGACGCGCCACTTCCTCGTCGTCGAGGTAGCGATAGGTCATGGCCGTTGCGTCGAACTTGAGCACGCCGTCCTTCTGCGTCTCGATGGCGATGTCGTTGAGGGTCACGATGCGGGGCATCTGCGCCACGTCGCCGACGAACTCGCCGAGGTCATGGTAGCTACCCGTCACGCGGACGGCGATCGGCAGCTCGGCGTAGAAATTCTTCATGACTTCGGTGCCGGGCTTGAAGAGCTCGAACTGCAGGCCGCGCCCGAGGCCCGCCTGGTTGATGTCGGCCAGCAGCGATTCCATCTCGGAGCGGTTGGGCAGCTGCTTGAGCAGCGCACCGAACTGGCGGTCGATCTCGCTCAGCTGGCGGCGGTACTCGGGCAGGTTCACGGCCTGGCGCTTCTTGCCGACCCAGTCTTCCTTGAGCACAGCCTCTTCGCGCTCCTTGGTCTCCAGCACGGTCAGCTGCTCGCTCCAGTCGAACCACCACCCGCCCACCACGATGACGAGGAAGATCGCCAGCAGGGTGGCGATCCTCGGCGCCAGCGGCCATTGCCCCGGGTCGTTCGGATCGAGCCCCTTGAAGTCACGCAGCAGGCTCTGGACATCCAGGGTACGGAGGTTTTCCAGCGACTCCTTGATACCCATTACGGCTTACCTCCTGCGGTGACGGGAGGCTGTCCCTTGGGTTTTTCGGCATCCTCGACCGGCTGGCGCTCGATGCTGACGTTGAGGTTGAACTCGCTCACCCGGCGGGTGTTGAGCACGGCGGCCTTCACCTCGACCAGCTCGGCGTTCTGGAGCTGGGGCGAAGCGTCGAGGTTGCGCATGAGGTTCGAGACCCGCGCGTTCGACTGGGCGTAGCCGGTGATGTTGATGCGCGAACCGGTCTGCTTGAGGCTCTTGAGATAGAGGCCTTCGGGCATCTGGCGCGCCAGTTCGTTGAAGATGTGCACCGGTTCGGTGCGGTTCGTCTGCAGGGACTCGATGACCTGCTTGCGCGACAGCAGCGCCTCGGCCTGCTCGCGCAAGCCCTTGATCTCGGCGATCTCCTTGTCGAGGAGCGCTATCTCCTGCTTGAGCAGGGCGTTCTTCTCGTCCTGGCCATCTACATAGCCGGCGATGATGGAATGCCCGATGAACCACACGAGCAAGCCGCCGAGGGCCGCGAGGGCCGCGAACAGGATGAACTGCTGGCGCCGCGCCTTGCGTTTTTCCTCCCGGTGAGGGAGCAGGTTGATGCGGATCACGAATCGAACCTCCGCAGGGCCAGCCCGCAGGCCACCAGCAGCGCCGGAGCGTCAGCCGTCAGGTTTTTCGGGCGAATCTTGGAACTGAGGCTCATGTTCGCAAAGGGATTGGCGATCAGGGTATCCACCTGGGTGCGCCCCGCCACCGTCTCGGCCAGGCCCGGGATGACGGCACAGCCGCCGGCGAGCACGATGTGGTCGACCTGGTTGAACTGGGTGGAGGTGAAGAAGAACTGCAGCGCCCGGGAAACCTCGAGCGCGAGGGCGTCCATGAAGGGGCGCAGAAGGTCGGATTCGTAGTTTTCGGGCAGTGAGCTGTTGCGCTTGGCACCCTCGGCCTCT